>NZ_JBVAYX010000004.1:0-263909 GCF_055412825.1 Pseudarthrobacter linnaei | reverse complement strand
GGCATCCTCAGCGATGCGGGCCTGCTCGACGTTGACGACGTCCATGATGACGCCGCCCTTGAGCATCTCCGCCATGCCGCGCTTAACGCGGTTGCTGCCCGTAACGCTCTTCGCGGACGCGCCGGCTTCGCTGCTTACATCAGGTGTAGACACAAAAACCCCTATGGGTAGATAGATGACCTCGCCGGAGCGCGGACGGCACACAGATGCCGCTTCGCACACCCCGGATTACCGGATCCATTGGCCGGTAGTGCTAATACTAGTCCCCCGCCGCGCCCGGCTGAATTCCGGTTACACCCGCTGACAGGACGGGGTTGCGCACTCAGGCGGCCTGTCCGGTTGCGGTGCCCTCCGCCTCTTCCAGCGACTGGCGGCGCACGGTGATGATCCGCTGGATGATCGTCACGAGGCTCGCGGCGGCGAGGAGGCACAGCGTTCCAAAAAGAACCACAGTGGGCAGGCCGATACCCGTGAAGCCGGTGACCACGAGGACGGAGACCAGCCGCTCGGCACGCTCGGCAAGGCCCACATTTGCCTGGAAGCCCAGGGACTCGGCCTTCGCCCGGGCATAGGAGACCACCATGCCCAGGACCAGGCAGACGACGGCGGCGATCGCGATGGGTGTGTCCGCCCCTCCGGTGAAGAACCAGACCGCGACGCCGGCGAACAGTGCACCGTCCGCTATCCGGTCCAGGGTGGAGTCCAGGAAGTTGCCCCAGCGGCCTCCGCCCTTTTGCATCCGTGCCATGATGCCGTCGATGACGTCCGAGAAGATGAACGCGGTGATGAAGAGCGTGCCCCACCAGAGCTGGCCCAGCGGGTAGAACACCAGGGCGCCGACAACCACGCCGAGCGTCCCGACGATGGTGACGGCGTCCGGGGAGACACCGATCCGCAGCAGCCAGCGGGCAAGCGGGGTGAACAGCGCGGTGAAGAAACCGCGCGCGTGCCTATTCAGCATCCGTCGCCCCGGTAGCCGCCGGCCCCGCGTCGGCGGCCTGGGGCCAGGCCTCCGCCACCTGCTGGCGGACCTCGCCCAGGGTCTGGGTGATGGCCTTGGTCTGGGCGATGATCGGGAAGAAGTTCCCGTCCCCGCCCCAGCGCGGCACCACATGCTGGTGCAAGTGCCCGGCGATCCCGGCGCCGCCGGTCACGCCCTGGTTCATCCCAAGGTTGAAACCGGTGGGGTTGGCGACCTTGCGCAGTACGCGCATGGCCGTCTGCGTCAGCTCGGCGAATTCGGCTGTTTCCTCCACGGTCAGGTCCGTGTAATCGGGGATGTGCCGGTACGGGCAGACCAGCAGGTGGCCCGGGTTGTACGGGAAGAGGTTCAGCACGACGTAGCTGGTCCGCCCGCGGTAGACAATCAGGGAATCGTCATCCTCGCGTTCCGGCGCCACGCAGAACGGGCAGTCGTCCACGTTTTTGAACTGGTGCTGCCCGCCCTTGATGTACGCCATCCGGTGCGGGGTCCACAGCCGCTGGAACGCGTCCGGCACCCCGGCCAGGCCAAAGTCGTCGGTCACGCCGTCGTCCCCCGGATACTCCGGAGCCGCCCCTGTGGTTTCCTGCATGCCTGGTTCTTCCCTGTCCGCTAGCTGGTCCGGTTGCGGACGGCGTCGACGATCCGCTGCACGGCCTCGGCCACCGGCACGCCGTTGTCCTGGCTGCCGTCACGGAAGCGGAAGGACACGGCGCCGGCTTCAGCGTCGTCCCCGCCGGCGATCAGCACGAACGGGATCTTGTCCTTGCTGGCGGTGCGGATCTTCTTCGGGAAACGGTCCGAGGACATGTCCACCTCGGCGCGGATGCCCGCGGCCTTGAGCTGGTCCACGACGTCGAACATGTAGTCGTTGAAGGCCTCTGCCACCGGGATGCCGACCACCTGGACGGGTGCCAGCCAGGCCGGGAAGGCGCCGGCGTAGTGCTCGGTGAGTACACCCATGAACCGTTCCACGGAGCCGAACAGGGCGCGGTGGATCATCACCGGGCGCTGGCGGGTGCCGTCCGCGGCCTGGAACTCGAGTTCAAAGCGCTCCGGCAGGTTGAAGTCCAGCTGGATGGTGGACATCTGCCAGGTCCGTCCGAGGGCGTCCTTGGTCTGGACGGAGATCTTAGGGCCGTAGAACGCGGCGCCGCCCGGATCGGGGATGAGTTCCAGACCGGAGGCTTCGGCGACCTCGGCGAGGGTGCGGGTGGCCTCGTCCCACGTGGCGTCGTCGCCGACGAACTTCTCCGGGTTCTTGGTGGAGAGTTCCAGGTAGAAGTCGTCCAGGCCATAGTCCTTGAGCAGGCCCAGCACGAAGTTCAGCGTCGTGGTGAGCTCGTCCTTCATCTGCTCCCTGGTGCAGTAGATATGGGCGTCGTCCTGGGTCATGCCGCGCACCCGGGTGAGGCCATGCACGACGCCGGACTTCTCGTAGCGGTAGACGGCGCCGAATTCGAAGAGCCGCAGCGGCAGTTCGCGGTAGGACCGTCCACGGGAGCGGAAGATGAGGTTGTGCATGGGGCAGTTCATCGGCTTCAGGTAGTAGTCCTGGCCGGGCTTGCGCACGGTGCCGTCCTCGTTCAGTTCCGCGTCGATGTGCATCGCCGGGAACATGCCCTCCTTGTACCAGTCCAGGTGGCCGGAGACCTCGTAGAGATGGCCCTTGGTGATGTGCGGGGTGTAGACGAAGTCGTAGCCGGCGTCAACGTGGCGCTGGCGGGAGTAGTCCTCCATGGCCTTGCGGATGATGCCGCCCTTGGGGTGGAAGACCGGCAGGCCGGAGCCCAGCTCGTCCGGGAAGGAGAACAGGTCCAGCTCAGCGCCGAGTTTGCGGTGGTCCCGGCGTTCGGCCTCGGCGATGCGCTCCTGGTAGGCCTTGAGGGCGTCCTTGGTGGGCCAGGCGGTGCCGTAGATGCGCTGCAGCTGCTGGTTGTTCTGGTTGCCCAGCCAGTAGGCGGCGGAGGACCGGGTCAGGGCGAACGCGTTGGAGATCAGCTTGGTGTTGGGCAGGTGCGGGCCGCGGCACAGGTCGCACCAGATGCTGTCCCCGCTCTTGCGGTCCACGTTGTCGTAGATGGTGATGTCGCCGGCGCCGACCTCGACGTTGACACCTTCGCCCGCTTCGGCGGCGTTGTTCTTCTTGCCCAGCAGTTCGAGCTTGTACGGCTCGTCCTTCATCGCCTCGCGGGCCTCATCCTCGGTGACCACGCGGCGGACAAACTTCTGGTTCTGGTTGATGATCTTCTGCATCATCTTTTCCAGGGTCTTCAGGTCTTCCGGCGTGAACGGCTCCTCGACGTCGAAGTCGAAGTAGAAGCCGTCGGTGATGTAGGGGCCGATGCCCAGTTTGGCGTCGGGACGCAGCTGCTGCACGGCCTGTGCCATGACGTGGGCGGCGGAGTGGCGCAGGACGTTGAGCCCGTCCGGGGAGTCGATCGTGACGCCCTCGATCGTGGCATCTTCGGTCAGCGGCTGGTCAAGGTCTTTCAGCTCGCCGTTGACGCGGGCCACAACGACGTCGCGGCGCTCAAAAAAGAGTTCCGCGCCGGTGGTCCCGGTAGTCACCTTGGTTTCTTCGCCATCGACGAGAAGGGTGATCTGCTGGGCATCTGACACGGGTGTCTCCTATTCAAAGTTAAGGCTTCGTAGCTTGTGGCGTACGGGGACCACAGCCAGCCTCGTCCATGCTATCGGTTTCTGAAGAGGCCAACCAACGCGCCACTCAGCCTCCCAGCCCGGTAATGGCGAGGTTGCGGCTGATCCCGTCCAGCGGGCCGGGCGGCTCAGGTTCCAGGGGCTGGTGCTGCGGGATCCCGGAAGCCGGAACCGGGAACGGCAGGGTCTCTGTCCGGCTCAGGTCCCAGGCCATGCCGGCGCTGATGCTGATCCCCCTCGGCCCGGTCCGCCGGGTGGTTCCGCGGATCAGCAGCAGCCGGGTGCCGAACAGCAGCGGCCCGGCCAGCTCCTGTGCCTCATGGAAGAAGACCGAGTCCACGCAACCCGTGCCGTCGTCGATGCTGATGAACACCACACGGCGCCCTCCCCGCATGGGTGGGGTCTGGGTGGCGACGCGGACCCCGGCGACCAGCACCTCGGTGCCGTTGCGCAGTCCCAGCAGCCGGTCCGCGGTTGTGACGCCGAGCCGGTCCAGCAGCGGCCGGTGGCTGGCCATCAGGTGGTCGCTGACATCCACCGCCATCAGGTCCAGCTCGGCCCGGACCGTATCCACCAGCGTGGGCGCGGGAAGGCCGGCCTTGAGGTTTTTCAGCTCGACGTCCCCCAGTGGCAGGGAGAGCTGCCCCTCGATCACGTCGATGCCTTTCCGCTGTGGCCTGCTTTGCAGGGTCTGCAGATGGTGCACCAGGTCCGCGCGGTTGGCCGTCCCGCCGGAGGCCCGGTGCAGGGAGTCGAAGGCCCCCAGCTGGGCCAGTCGCTGGATGCTGGGTTTGCTCAGCCGGGACCGGGCCCGCAGGTCCGCGAGCGAGTCATAGGGCTGTCCCGCCACGATTCTTTTCAGCTCGGTTCCGGAGAGACCATAGATGCCGTTCAGGCTCAGCCGGATGCCCAGCTTGCCGCGGTCCAGACCGGTAGCCACGCGTTCCACCCGGTACTCGGCCTGGCTGCGGTTGATGTCCAGGGCCAGGATGGGGATTCCCAGCCGCCGCGCCTCGGCCACCAGGAGCCGTTTGGGATACATCCCCGGATCGTGTTCCCACAGCCCGGCGAGGAAGGCCTCGGGGTGGTGGGTCTTGAGCCAGGCCGACTGGTACGTGGGCACGGCAAAAGCGGCGCCGTGGGCTTTGCAGAACCCGAAGCTGCCGAAGGCCTTCAGCGTCCCCCAAACCTTGTCCACCACTTCGGGACTGTACCCCCGCGAGCGGGCCTCCTTCCGGAAGAACTCCTCCACCTTGCCTTCCAGGACCTCGTTGCCGAGGGCGCGGCGGAATTCGTCAGCCCGCGCCAGCCCGCAGCCGGTCATGACATCAAAGGTCTTCAGGATCTGCTCATGGAACACCGTGACGCCGTGTGTCTCCTTCAGGACGGGTTTGAGGTCCGGGTGCGGATAGACCTCGGGCGCGAAGCCGTGCCGATGCTCCAGGAAGGGCCGGACCATGTCCGATTTCATCGGCCCCGGCCGGAACAGGGAGATGTCGATGATGAGGTCATTGAACTCCCGCGGGGCGAGTTTGCCGATGAGCTCCCGCTGCCCGGGCGATTCGATCTGGAAGCAGCCCAGGGTGTGGGTGCTGCGGATCAGCTCATAGGTGGGTTCGTCGTCAAGCGGCACTGCGTTGAGGTCGATCTTCCCGTCCGGGGCGATGTAGTCCGGGCCTGCCCCGTCCGGCCCCGGGGGGTGTGCGCCGGCGGCCACCACCTCGGCTTTGGAGGGATGCAGGCGGATCACCTCGCGGACGGCGAAGGCCATGGCGCTTTGCATCCGGACGCCGAGGACATCGAGCTTGAGCATGCCCATCGGGTCCATGTCGTGCTTGTCGAACTGGCTCATTGGCAGGCCCAGTCCGCTGGGCTGCACGGGCGTACGGTCCAGCAGGGTGGCGTCCCCCAGGATCACCCCGCAAGGGTGCATGGAGATGTGGCGCGGCAGCCGGTCCAGCCGTTCGGTGAGATCCACCAGCAGGTCCAGCTGCTGGTTCTCCCTGAAATCGCGCTGCCCCACCCTGCCGGCGAATTCCTTCAGCTCCGGCTTTTCCGCCAGGGCTTCGCGGAAGTTCCGGGCCGAGAAACGCCACAGCTGCTTGGCGATGTCCCCGACCTCGCCCTCCTCCATGCCCAGGGCCAGCCCGGCGTCGCGCACGGCACCGCGAGCGCGGTAGCCGTTTTGCATGCTCATCAGCGTGACGCGCTCGGAGCCGAAGCGCTCAAAAATCCTCCGGTACACGTTGTGCCGTTCGGCGCTTTCAACGTCGATGTCGATGTCCGGCAGGGTGGCGCGGTCCCGGGAGAGGAATCGTTCGAAGATCAGGTCGTGTTCCAGCGGATTCACCTGGCTGACGTCGATTAGGAAGTTGACCAGGCTGGAGGCCCCCGAGCCGCGGGCCGCCGCGCGGACACCCATGTCCAGGATCATCCGGGAAACCTCTGCCACGGTCAGGAAATAGGCGGCGAATCCCAGGCTGTCGATGATCCTCAGCTCGTGCCCCAGCCGCGAGCGCAGTTCCTCGGCGGGTCTGCCGGTGATCCCGGGGAACCGCCGGCTGATGCCTGCCTCACAGCGCTGGGTGAGCTCCACCAGGGCGTCCCCGGCGATTCCGATGACCGAGGCTTCCGGCACCACGGGCTGTTTCCATCCCATGTCCGTCACCGGATCGGTCCGGCAGCGGTCCGCGAGCGCCCCGGTCTGCGCCAACAGGTTCTTGAGGTCCGCGGCGCCGTACCCGGCAGCGTGCATGATCTCCTTGCCCAGCTGGAGCATCTGTTCCGCGGATTTGAGCCAGCCCTGCCCGTTGGGCTGGAGCTGCGGGGCGGCGGAGAGTTCGGGCAGCGATTTGAGGGTGCGGGCGGAATCCAGCACATCCGCGGTGGCCGCTCCGTCCTCGGCGACATACCGCACGGCGTTGCTCAGCACGGCCGGAACCCCGTGTTCGGCGGCGAGCTTGAGCATCCGCACCGCGTGGGCGGTGCTGAGTGGTTCCCCGGGCGGGCTGAGCTGGCTGACCACCTCGGCGGCGATGGTCCCGGGCGGCATGGCATCGAGCCAGCGTTTGAACAGGGTGCGGGGGCGCAGGTAGCGCCTGCCGCCCATGGCACGTCCGACGTCGGAGTCCGGGCCGATCAGCACGGTCAGCACCGGCTTGAGCGTTTCCGGGTGCAGGGTGCGGGACGCCAGCTCGGCACGGGTCACGGCGACCGGCACGGCTCCCCCGGCTTTGCCCGTGGTGCGGGCATGCGCATCGGAGATCAGCCGGCACAGCGCGCGGTAGCCGGCGCCGTTGTTGTGCCCGTGGGCCAGGACGACGACGCGGCCCCCCACCTGGGTGCGGAGGTCGCCGTCATCGTCAAAGACCGCAAGGTCCACTCCAACGATCGGGTCCAGCCCCGCGGCCATGCAGGCCTTCAGGTGCTTGACCGTCCCGTAGAGGCCGTCGCGGTCTGTGCAGGCGAGCGCCGTCGCCCCGTCCGCGGCCGCGACGGCGGCCAGCTCCTCAGGCCAGGAGACCCCGTAGTGGGCGCTGAAGGCGGTGGAGACATGGAGATGGGTGAAGCTCATGCCGATGCGGGCTTCCGGACGGGAAGCCGGCCATCGTGGATCCGCAGCAGGCGCCAGCGTCCGCTGCCCACATGCCGGGTTAGGTCAAGGGTGAGGCTTTCCGGGTCGGCGGCCTCTGCCCGGCGCACCTGGACCCGCCAGATCTCATGATCCACCAGGCCGGGACCGCTCCCCAGGGGTGCGCGCTGCTCCTCCGTCCACCATTGGCGCCGCTCGTACCAGCGCACCGGTTCCGCACAGACGGAGTAGTTGCGGCCGGCCCAGTCGAGTTCCAGGGGCTCGCCGGAGGGTGCGCAGACGACCTTCACCGACTCGCTGAACATGCCCATCGCGCCTCCCGGACCCCGCCATCTGTAAAACCGTCTGAACTAAAACTGTCAGCACCTATTCGAACATATCTTCGAACAACTCCAGTCTACGACGGTGCCGGGGCAAAACCTAGATCAGGGGTGGACGGACGCAGGCACAGGTAGCAGGATTGAGCCATGAGCTCCCATAACGCACTTCTCAAGCACGTAAGCATCGCCGCCGAGGACACATCCTTGGTGGCGAAGTTCGATATAGACGGAAATATCCCCGGTCAGGGCGCCTACGTTGTGGGGCTGGTGGCAGCAACCCCTGACCACTCCCACCAGCGACGAATGGGGATCGAGTTCATGAACGGGGAGGCCGTGTCCTTCTACTGCTTCAGCCACGACGGCACCGAGGAGAACTTTGACCTCAAGGGCGTGGAGCACTCCGGCAACACGATCACCGGGAACTTCCCGATCAGCACCGTCATGGGCCTGGCCAAGGGCCACCTCATGACGGCGTTCAGCGACTGCGACGGCCGCGACTACCAGGCGAACGTCCCGGTGGAGGAATCCCTCTAGGCCCCCCGGGCCCAGGAACTGGCCTAGGAGCTGGCTTTGTAGACTTCCAGTTCGAGCGTGATGAAGGCGTCGATCATGGCCCGGTAGGTCTTCTCAACGAGTTCGACGTCGATGTCCTTCTGTTCCGCCGTGGCGCGGACGTGTTCGATAACCCGTTCCACGCGGCCGGGGGCACGGACCTCGGCGCTATCGGCCTTGAGGGTTCCGGCGATCCGGATCAGGCGCTCGCGGCGTCCGATCAGCGACACGATCTGCTCGTCCACCTCGTCAACAGCCACCCGCACAGCGGCGAGCTGTTCCCGGTCGGCCCTGGCAGCTTTATCATTTTGGGGATGTGTGGACATGTCCATGACAGTATCGAACGATGCAGCCACGAGTCGATTTAATTTCACTGGGTGTCCGCAGTGTTGACGCCTCCCGCGGTTTCTACGTCGACGGCCTGGGCTGGCCCGTGCACCGGGAAGTCCGTGGCGAGGTCCTCTTCATCCAGGCCAATCACGGCCTGATCCTCTCGCTCTGGGACGCCGGGCAGATGCAGGCCGAAGCCGCCACCGATCCTCCTGCCGGCCGTCCCTGCATCACCCTGAGCCACAACCTGGCCAGCACGGCGGAAGTCGATTGGGTGATGGCGGAGGCGAACTCGGCCGGGGCGGAAATCATCGCCGGGCCGAAGACCCAGCCCTGGGGCGGTTACACCGGCTATTTCGCCGATCCCGACGGCTACCGCTGGGAAGTGGCGTTCAATCCCAGCTGGGCGGTCGACGGCGGCGGCAAAGTGACGCTCTGAAGGCTCACCGCAGGGCAGCCGACGACACTGCCTGCTTCCCGCGCCCGAGGGGCCGCCGAGGCTACGGCCATAAGGCCCTATTGAGGTGTTCGCCGGGGCGGCTACCGTGACTTGAGCACACGGCGGCACACATCTTCGAGCCGGTGTGCTCTGCTCCGCGAGGCAAGGGGTTCCCGGCCGGCAAACCGCCGGGAGTGGGAACCCCAGGAGGCTGGGAGGACCGATGAAGACAGTCATCGTTGGAGGGGTCGCAGCGGGTGCGTCGACCGGCGCACGTCTGAGGCGCCTCGATGAGTCGGCCGAGATCGTCATACTCGAGCGCGACCAATACGTCTCGTTCGCCAATTGCGGGCTGCCTTACCACATTGGCGGAATGATCCCCGAGCGTGACAGCCTCCTGCTCCAGACACCTGAAAGCCTGGCTAAGAGCCTGGCGCTGGACGTACGGACCGGACAGGACGTGGTCAGCATCGACCTGGCTGCCAAGGAGGTCGAGGTACACGACAAAGAGCACGGGCGGCCGTACAGGGAGTCCTACGACAAGCTTGTACTGTGCACTGGGGCCGAACCGGTCCGGCCCCCGATCCCGGGAGCGGACGACCCCCGGGTCGACGTTCTGCGCAACATCCCGGACATGGACCGGATCATCGCTCGCCTGGACCGCGGGGCCTCCAGCGCTGTGGTCGTCGGCGGCAGCTACATCGGACTGGAACTCACGGAAGCGTTCCGGGCCCGCGGGCTGCAGACGACAGTCGTCGAGCGGACCGAGCGGCTGATGCCGTGGCTCGACCCCGAGATGACCCAGATCCTGGACTACCACGTCAGCACCCAGGATGTGGACCTTCGGCTCGGCACCTCGGCTACCGCGGTACGCCGCACGGAGAACGACCGGCTGGTCCTCGATCTTTCCGACGGCACGGCTATCGAGACCGACGTCGTGGTCATGGCGTCCGGTGCACGCCCGAACGTGGCCCTCGCCCGGGACGCCGGACTGAAAATCGGAGCCCGCGGGGGCATCGTGGTTGACGCGCAGATGCGCACATCGGCACCCGACGTCCTCGCTGCCGGTGACGCCGTGGAGACTGCTCACTTCCTCACTGGCAAGCCGGTGCTCTCGATGCTGGCGGGCCCGGCGAACCGGCAAGGCCGGATTGCCGCCGAGACGATCGCTGGCCGGAACACCGAGTACCGCGGCTCGCAAGGGACGGCTGTGGTCAAGGTATTCGAGATGACCGCCGGCGGCACCGGGATGACCGAGACAGAGCTGCGCGCCGCGGGGATGGAGTACCGCAAGGTCTACACCCACCAGAACGGCCACGCAGCCTACTATCCCGGCTCTGCGCCGCTGTTCCTCAAGGTGTTGTTCGCCCCGGACGACGGGAAGCTGCTGGGTGGACAGGTGCTCGGTTGGGACGGTGTCGACAAGCGCATCGACGTACTTGCAGTTGCGCTGCGCGCCGGGATGTCGATTTACGACCTGGAGCATCTGGAACTCGCATACGCCCCGCCGTACGGATCGGCGAAAGACCCCGTAAACATGGCGGGCTTCATTGGCGCCAACCTGCTGCGCGGCGACGTCGACCTCTGGTACCCCGAGGAGTTCCCGGAATGCGCCGACCGGGTGACCCTTCTGGACACCCGTACCGTAGAGGAGTTTGACGCCTGGCACCTCCCCGGGGCGATCCTGGTTCCCTACACAGAGCTGCGCCAGCGGCTCGACGAAGTGCCCCGCGACAAGCCCGTGTACACCTACTGCCGCTCGGGGTTCCGCAGCTACCTCGCCTACTGCGTGCTGAAGCAGAACGGCTTCGAGGACGTGGCCCTGCTCTCCGGCGGAACGATGACCTACCACGGCTATCACCGGACGCCACTCACCGTAGGCCGCGGCGGCATGCCGGTGGTGGCCCACGCCGAGGACGATCTTGCCCGGCAGCCCGGAGCCCTCGACAACATTTAGGCATCGGCTCCGGGACCTGGAGTGCCGGGAATCCCCACAGGTGAATCAGCCGTCCGACGCCCCCGAAACCAGGATATTGGTGACCCAGGGCACAATGGCCCTGTTGAGGTGATAGTTGGCCCCGCTAACGTGACGGGAGTACACGGCGGCACGCTTTTTCGAGCCGGTGTGCGGTGAGCGAGGGAGCAGCGGTGGTGCCGGCGTCTGTCGGCGGCACCACGCAGCGTCCCTGGAACGCAACGAAGGTTCCCAAGTAATCCGACCCGCCGGTGTCGTGCGGCTCTCCCGGCCCCGTCCCCTGGCAGTCCGTTCCCACCGCGGGTTCATCAGTGATCATCCATTCGCGGGCCAACACGCCAGGTGCGGCACCCCCGCCCGGCGAGTGGGCGCCGACTAGAACAGGCTCCCCGCCGGCTGGATGAGTTCCGGTGAGTCGTTCCTTACGTTCCCGACCGCGGTGCCGACGGCGTCGATCGTCCAGCCTTCCGCGACGTCGTGCGCCCCGGCCCGGACCAGATCCACCAGTCCGGCGGCATCGTCGGTGTGGGGGTCCAGCCACGCCTGCATCGTCCCCCGGTCCATCGGCAGAGGAACCCGGTCGTGGAGGGCCGTGAGTTCGGCCAGCATTCCCCCGGCGTAGCCCTCCGGCGGCGAGTCTGTGGTCATGATCGACGTCGAGAGCAGCCAGCGCTCCGGATCGTCCTCGGCCTTGGAGGGGTCCTTCCACCATTCGTAGAGTCCGGCGAAGACGATCGGACGGCCGTCCCTCGGGTGCACGAAGTAGGGCTGCTTGCCGCGGCCTTCACCCTTCCATTCGTAGTAGCCGTCGGCGGGGACGGCGCAGCGCCGGGCGCGGGTGGCCTTCCGGAACGCAGGCTTCTCCAGCACACTCTCGCTGCGGGCGTTGATCATTTTCGAGCCGATGCCCGGGTCCTTGGCCCAGGACGGCACGAGTCCCCAGCGCGCCAGGTGGAGCTGCCGGACCGGTTCCCCGTCCACCAGCCGTTCGAGCAGGATCGGCACATCCGCCGTCGGGGCCACATTCCACGACGGCGGAATCGCGATCTCGTCCTCGAGTTCGGCGTCGAACTCGGCCAGCAGGTCTCCGACGGCCCGGGCCATCACGTAGCGTCCACACATGGCACCAGCATGCCACCGCGCCCGCCCTGCGGGAATACCGGTCCCCGGGTTACGGTTATTGGGAGTAACGTACGACTTTTGTCGGCAATCGGCGCTCCCATCGCGCGCCGTCAACCAGCTTTGAGGAGAACTTCGTGGACTTCACCCCCGAATCCGGCACCATCACCATGTTTTCGACCACCTGGTGCGGCTACTGCAACCGCCTGAAGAGGCAGCTGGACGCCCAGGGCATCGGGTACACCGAAATCAACATCGAAGAAGTGGACGGCACCGCAGATCTCGTGGAGAAGCTCAACGGAGGCAACCGCACCGTTCCCACCGTGCTGTTCCCGGACGGCACCGCCGCCACCAACCCCTCCGCTGCCGAGGTCAAGAGCCGTCTCGCGGCCTAAGGCCACCCCCTGAACCAATAACGACGACGGCGCGGCCACCCACGGGTGCCGCGCCGCACCGCGTTGTACGACAGAATTTTGTGTGACAGACGTCCTGAGTGACGGAAGTCTTGCGATGAAGATTTTGCGGCGAGAACCGCGACACGAGCAGAGGAGCTATTTCCATGGTCCATAAAGTCAAAGGCGCTGTAGTCCACTCCAAGGGAGCACCCGTCACCCTGGAGACCATCCTGGTTCCGGATCCCGGACCCGGCGAGGCCCTCGTTGACATCCTCACCTGCGGCGTCTGCCACACCGACCTGCACTACAAGCAGGGAGCCATCAACGACGACTTCCCGTTCCTGCTCGGCCACGAGGCCACCGGCGTCGTCAGCGCCGTGGGACCGGACGTCACCGAGGTGGCTCCCGGCGACCGCGTGGTGCTGAACTGGCGCGCCGTCTGCGGCGAATGCCGCGCCTGCGCCAAGGGCCAGCCGCAGTACTGCTTTAACACCCACAACGCCGTCCAGAAGATGACGCTCGAGGACGGCACCGAACTCACCGCGGCGCTCGGCATCGGCGCCTTCGCCGAGAAGACCCTCGTCGCCGCCGGTCAGTGCACCAAGGTGGACCCCGAGGCTGACCCGGCCGCCGTCGGCCTGCTCGGCTGCGGCGTGATGGCAGGCATCGGCGCAGCCATCAACACCGGAAACGTCAAGCGCGGCGATTCCGTCGCCGTCATCGGTTGCGGCGGCGTGGGTGTGGCGGCCGTTGCCGGCGCCGCGCTCGCCGGCGCCACCACGGTGATCGCCGTCGACATCGACCCGAAGAAGCTCGAACGCGCCAAGGACCTCGGCGCAACACACACCGTGGACTCCTCCACCGTCGACCCCGTCGAGGCGATCCGCGAACTGACCGGCGGCTTCGGCGCCGATGTCGTGATCGACGCCGTCGGACGTCCCGAGACGTACAAGCAGGCGTTCTACGCCCGCGATCTCGCCGGGACCGTGGTCCTTGTGGGCGTTCCCAACCCCGATATGACCCTGGAACTGCCGCTGCTGGACGTGTTCGGCCGCGGCGGCTCCCTCAAGTCCTCGTGGTACGGCGACTGCCTCCCCTCGCGCGACTTCCCCATGCTGATCGACCTCTACCAGCAGGGCAAGCTGGACCTGGACGCCTTCGTCACGGAGCGGATCACGATCGACCAGATCGAGGAAGCCTTCGACAAGATGCACTCCGGCTCGGTGCTGCGCTCGGTCGTGGAACTGTGACCGGCGGCCCTGTGAACGGCGTCCGGATCGACCGGCTGGTCACCTCCGGCACCTTCTCGCTCGACGGCGGAACCTGGGACGTCGACAACAACGTCTGGATCGTGGGCAACGACACGGAATGCGTAATAATTGACCCGGCGCACGACCCCGACGCCGTCGAGGCGGCCGTCGCCGGCCGCAAGGTCACGGCGATTCTCCTGACGCACGGCCACGATGACCACATAGCCGCCGTCGGCGAGGTCCGTGGGCGCGTCAACGCCCCGGTATACCTCAACCGCGAGGACTGGATGCTTTGGGAGCGCGTGTTCCCGGGCACCGAACCGGACCATCCAATCGAGGACGGGGACACTTTCGACGTCGCTGGAGCCCGGCTCGTGGCGCTGCACACGCCGGGACATTCCCCTGGATCCACGTGTTTCTCCCTCGAGAGCGAGGCCACGTTGTTCAGCGGCGACACCCTGTTCCAGGGCGGACCGGGCGCCACCGGCCGGTCCTACAGCGACTTCCCCACCATCGTCGAGTCCATCAGGGCCCGGCTACTGACCCTGCCGGCGGACACCGTGGTGCTCACCGGCCACGGCGATCCGACAACGGTTGGCGCCGAGGCGCCGCAGCTGGAGGAATGGATCGCCCGGGGCCACTAACCGACCAGCAGCAGGGGCCGTTTTGAACGCTGAAAACGGCCCCTGCTGCCAGTTGGATGGATCTGCCATTCACAGCCTGCGCCGGTCTCAGCCGAGCAGGCTGCCGAAGTCGCCGTAGGCCAGGGTGGCGTAGCGGGCGTAGGCGCCCATCACGGCCGCCTCGATGGCGTCCACGTCCAGGTGCGGGACAAGGTCGTTGACGGCGCCCGCAGTGGCCGGGTCCCAGTCCAGGCCAAGGGCGGCGTAACTGGCCTCCAGCACCGCGCGGATCGGGGCTGAGTTCTCCACCACGATGACGGAGCTGAACAGCCAGCCGCCGGCCACCACCCGCTGGGCGGTGCCGATCAGCTTGAGCTGGTGCTGCGGAAATTCCGGGTCCTGCCCGTGCACGCTGAATTCCCCGGGGCAGTACTCGCCGGGGATCTCCCCCACCGCGGCGTCGACGCCGGCGCTGCGCAGGGCACTGGCCAGCAGCTCGCCGAAGAACGAAAACCGCCTCTTGGCCCCGGCGATCGCGTCCGTGTCCGGTTCCAGGTGATCGATCACGAGGGTCCCCTGATGGTACGCGGCGGCGCGTCCCCCGGCCTTGCGGACCAGCGGTTCGAAGCCCAGTCTGCGGCAGGCCTGCGCAGCCGCGTCAAAACCCGGCAGGTGCGTGTCCCGCTGACCGAAGGCCACGGTGGGCGCCGGCCGGTAAAGCCGGAGCATGGGACCCATACCGCCGGTTTTGACCTTCCGCAACAGTTCCAGGGCGAGATCCAGGTCCGCGGCGGCGCCCAGGGTTTCCTCCTGCCGGAAAATCGTCAGCGTCCGCGCTGCGCCTGCGGCCTGCCGCATCTTGTTATGCTCCCCTATGGTCATTTTGCAGTTCCTCGTCGTAGCCGCCGCGTTCGCCGTCATCGATTCCGTCTGGCTCAAGTCAATGAGCAAGTTCTACCGGCGCCATCTGGGGCACCTCATGGCAGACAAACCCCATCTAGGGTACGCCGTCGTCTTCTATGTCCTGTACGTCGCAGGGATCGTCTTCTTCGCCCTCCAGCCGGCGCTCGACGGCGGCAGCTGGCTCACGGCGCTCGGCTACGGCGCTGCGCTGGGCACCTTCGCCTACGCCACCTACGACCTCACCAACGCAGCCACCCTGAAGAACTGGCCGCTCATTATCGTCGTCGCGGACATCGCCTGGGGTGCCGTCCTGACGGGCCTGGCCACCGTGGTCGGCTGGGTGGTCTTCCACTAGGCTTCAGCCGGGACCGGCCCGCGGCAGCCGGTTGCCCGGCACCGGCCCGCGGCAGCCGGTTGCCCGGTTGCCCGGTTGCCGCGGCACTACCGGCGGGACCGGCCCAGCACTAGGACTTCCGGAGCGTCAGGATCTGCTCGGCGCGGCCGAACGGGCCGGTGAGGTCGTGGAGCACGGTCGAGGTCAGGCCAATCCCGTCCGTGCCGAAGGAGACCTCGTTGTCCAGCCCCAGCCACTCCCCTTCGGGGCGCCGGTACATGTGGATCTGGAGGTCCAGGTTGGGGAAGGAGTAGCTGCCCTTTCCCGGGGGAACCCGGGCGGCGATACCGTTGGCGGTGTCCACCAGGCCGACCAGCCGGGCAAGGTCACTGCTGTCCTTCCTGTCCGTCAGCGGGTGCCCGGTGTGCAGCCAGACCGTGCCCGACCCGGCGCGGTGCCCGTCGGCGATCCGCATTTCCAGGGACGCGATGTAGCCGCCCGGCCAGATGGTCGCGGCGTCATACGGTTCGCAGTCCTCCGGCGCGGGAATTCTGGGATCCTCAAATGCCGCGATGGCGCTGGTGTCGGAGGTGATCATCCGCCACGCCGTGGCGCGGATCGCGGTGCGGCCGCCCGCGGTCAGCTCAGCCTGCACCAGTTCGATCGTCCTGCCCGGGCGGAGCGTCGTGGTGACGACTTCGAACTCCCCGCCGGGAATCAGGCCAAGTATCTCGTAGCTCAGGCGGGCCATCCGCATGTCGTCGCGGGGCTCATGCCGGTCCAGGCAGTCGGCCATGATGCCGGAGGCAGGAGCCATATGCTGCTCGTGCTCATTCCAGGCGCCCTGGGCGTGGATGGTGGAGCGGAAACGCCCCCCGCCCAGTACCTCATAGTAGAAATCGCCCTCGGCTAGCACCGGTAGTTCAGCAGTCAATGTCTGCCCTTTCGCGTGGCTGGTAATCCCAGAACACACTATCGCTTCCGCGCCGGCGGCAGGCCCACCGCACGACGACCGACGGCTCACCGAGGGCATCACCGGCCGCTACAAGCCGGACAGGCCGATGCCGCGCCTGCCTAAACCCGTGCCCGGAACAGCGCAGACACTGCGCAACTGACGGCCACCCCGTCGTCGGGGTGGCCGTCAGTTCAGTGCCCTGTTGGGGCTAGTGCTCCGCTTCTGCGGCAGCCTTCTTGGCGTTTTTCTCGGCGTCCTTCTCGGCGCGCAAAGCCTCGGTCTCGTGCTGTTCCTCGGCCTTTTCCTGATGGATGACCTCTGCGAAGAGCTTCTCCATCTCCTTGGCAACGCCAGCGGCCGAGGCCGGGTTCTGGCCGGTCACCAGCCGCTCGTCAACCACGACCTTCTCCTCGAAGACATCAGCGGAGACGTGGGTGGCGCCCTGTTCCTCAAGTCGGTCTGCCAAGAAGAACGGGATCACCTTGTCCTTCCCTGCGGCAACCTCCTCGTCGTTGGTGAAGGCGGCCACCTTCCGGCCCTCGACGAGGCGGAACCCGTTCTCCAATTCCACGTTCAGCAGGCCGGCCGGTCCGTGGCAGACAGCGCCCACCAGGCCGCCGGCGTCGTAGACGCTGGCCACCAGATTCTGCAGGCCTTCGCTGTCCGGGAAGTCCCACATGGTGCCGTGCCCGCCCACGAGGAAGACGGCGTCGTACTGGTCGGGATCAACAACGTCGACGCGGGCCGTGTTGTAGAGACCGGCGCGCGTGGTCTCGTCCTCGGTAAAGGCAACCTGGATGGGATCTTCCGCGTCCACCTCGTCGCGCGGAGGCTGGCCGCCCTGGATGGACGCGAAGTCGACGAAATGCCCGGAATCCTTGAAGACCTTCCAGGGATGTGCAGCTTCGGCCACGTTGTAGCCGGTCTTCTCTCCCGTATCGCCGATCTCGGAAACGCTGGTCAGTACCATGAGGATTTTCTTCATGAAGTGCTCCTATCATCTAAATTCCACCCTACGCCTAGCCCGTCCCAGTTCCTTGGAACCGGGGCACGGAAATGGGCACACCCCACAGGATTGGCTACCGGCACGTCTAGGGTCAGGCTGTCGGCACGATTTTGCGCCGGCTTTGACGGCGGACGCGTGAAGGGGACCCTTCCCCGCGGATCGGGATCGTCTCAGTTCAGACGTCGACTGGGTAGACTCGGAATCAGACTTTCCACGACTATCCACCGAAGAGGTGCTCCCCTGATTCGAGTCATCAGCTACAACCTGCGAAAGCACCATGCCATCGGTGAGTTGGTTGATCTGGCCCGCAATTTTGAGATTGATGCCTTGTGTCTCCAGGAGTGCGACACGAACGACCTCCCGGACACCATTGGTGACCTTCACCTTGCCGACGCCACCAAAGGCAACCGGCTGGGCCTGGCGATCTACTACCGCATGGACCGGTTCACCGCGTATGAAACGAAGACCTTTGCCCTGAAGAAATCGTTGCACGACCGCGTCCTTTCCCCCGCGCACGAACGGCTGATCGGCACCCGGGTGATCGACAATGAGACGGATCACGACCTCGTCATCGCGTCGTTCCACGCGGCCCCCCTGACGGCGTCGAACTCGCTGCGGCGGAACCAGATCCACGCCGCACACGCGGAACTGCTCAGCATGGGTGGCGGCCTGATGTCCCTGATGGTGGGCGACTTCAACTACCCCTTCTTCACCAAGAACCTCACGGCCAAGATGAAGGATGCCGGCTACGACCTGACCCTCAGTGACCGGCGGACGTACACGCGCTACAAGGTCTTCAAGGGCCACTTCGATTTCGCCACCTCCCAGGGGCTTAACATCGAAAATGTCGAAACCCTGCCGCGTGGGGCCTCGGATCACCTCCCCATCCTCATCTCGGCGGAGTACGGCCAAGACGCGCCGGCGGCTGGCGACTCCGCAGCCCCTGCCGCGTAGCCAGGGCCACCGTGCGCGGCGCCAGGGCACTGAAACTACCGCCCGGCCTCAGAATGATGCGGGACTATGAACGGCCCTGGCTGAAATCTGACCTTGCCTCCGGCGCCGCCCTCAGCGCGTTCCTCATTCCGGCCGGCATGGCGTATGCCGAGGCCGCCGGGCTACCGGCCGTCACGGGCCTCTACGCATCGATCATCCCCTTGCTCGCTTATGCGGTCTTCGGGCCATCGCGGGTCCTGATCATTGGCCCGGATTCCAGCCTGGCACCGATGATCGCCGCCGCCGTCCTGCCTCTCGCGGGCAAGGATCCGGACCAGGCGGTGGCCCTCGCCGGTCTTCTGGCGCTGCTGATCGGCGCCCTGCTTCTGGCCGGCAGGGTTTTCAGACTGGGGTTCGTGACCGGGCTGCTGTCCAAACCCATCCGGGTTGGCTACCTCAACGGAATCGCCATTGTCATCATGGTGAGCCAGCTGCCCAAGCTGCTTGGCGTGTCGGGCACCGCCGGCTCACTGATCGACATCGCCTCCGGGACCGCGCAGGCCGTGGCCCAGTGGGCCATCAATCCTTTGGCGTTTCTGTTCGGTGCCGGAACTATCGCCATCATTGTGGTGTGCCGCTTCCTGCCCCGGAAGCTCCCCGGGGTGCTGATCGCCGTCGTGGCCGCCACGGCGCTGACGGCCGTCCTGGACCTGACGGCGGCGCTCCCCACCGTGGGTGCCCTGCCCCAGGGCCTGCCGGCTCCTGCCCTCGGCGGAATCAGCCTGGAGGACGTCATCGCCCTGCTCGGGCCGGCGGCCGGCATCGCCCTGATCGCCTTCGCCGATACCACGGTCCTCTCGAAGAGCTTCGCCGCCCGGAGCGGGGTCCAAGTCGACGGCAACCAGGAGATGGGGGCACTCGGCGTGGCGAACGTGGCCAGCGGCATCTTTGGCGGTTTTCCCATCTCCGGCAGCGCCTCACGCACACCGATCGCCGTCGAGGCCGGCGCCAAGAGCCCCCTAAGCGGCGCCGTTGCTGCCGCCCTGGTGGCGCTGTTCATGATTCTGGCGCCCGGGCTGACGACCTACCTGCCCTCCAGCGTGCTGGCCGGGGTCGTGATGGTTGCCGCGGCGTCGATCCTGGATCTCAAGACGCTCCTCCGGCTGCTTAAAATGAGCCGGACCGAGGCCGCCCTGCTGGTCGCGACCTTCCTGGGCGTCGCCTTTGTGGGCGTCCTTGAAGGCATTGTGGTTGCGATCGGCCTGTCCCTGATCGCTTTCGTGGTGCGTGCCCTGGACCCATACCGCACCGAGCTGGGCAGTGTGGGGGACGTGCCCGGGTACCACGACCTGAGCCGGCACCCCGAGGGCCAGCGCATCCCCGGCCTCGTGATCGCACGCTTCGACGCACCGCTGTTCTTCGCCAACGGCACCGTCTTCACCGAACATATCCGGACGCTCGTGGCCAACGCCCCGGCGCCAGTGCGGTGGGTGATCGTGGCCTCGGAGGCCATCACCGGCCTGGACACCACCGCCCTGGATGACCTCGTGGCCCTCGACGACGAACTCGCCAAGCGCGGCATCAGCCTGGTCTTCGCCGAAATGAAGGGCCCCATCAAGGACCGCCTGATCCTGTTCGGCGTCAGCAGCCGGTTCGGGCCGGACCACTTCTTCCCCACCGTCAATAACGCGGTGCGCAGCTACAAGAGGACGTTCGAGCTGGAATAGGAGCCAGGGTTCCGGCTCCTCAGCCCTGCAGCGGAATCACTTCGATCCTGCCGTCCTGGCTGACCGTCACGAGCACCCGGTTTCCTCTTACACCCTCAAGCGCCTCGGCCAGCCGGCCAGCCAGCTGGCCGGGGTGGGCAATGGCACCGGCCCCGACGTCGGCAGCGGCAGCGGCAGCGGCACCGGCACCGGCCCCGACGTCGGCCCGCCTCCAGACGGTAACCCTGGCCCCGGTGACGTCCTCGATGGCCTGGCGCAGCGGTGCAGGATCAGTGCCGGTCACCAGGACCACGTGACCGATGGTCCGCTTCCGGACGGGCCCCGCCGCCGCGAAAACGGCACGTTCATGGCGCCACACCGCGAAGTGGTAGCCGGCGACGAGGGCGGTGGCCACCAGCAAACCGAGCGGGGCCCGGATCCTGTCCACCACGCTGCCGCCCGAGATGTCGCCCAGGACGTACTCGAACATCCGGTAGCCGATGACCAGCAGGGTGATGACCGCGACCACGGCGCTGAGACCGAACACCACAATCAGGTAGATCCGGCGGGCGTTCTGCCAGTTCCCGGTATCGCCGGCAGGGCCGGCCGTCGTCACGGAGGTCCTCTCCAGCGGCTTCCAGCTGAGCCACCAGACCAGGCCGCCCACCAGGAGCGAACTGATGCCGCCGAGCAGGAGGGTGCGTGCCCCCGAGCCTGCAAGCGGGGTCGCCGCCATGGCGAGGGCGGCGTTCACGATCACGCCGATCCCGGAGGCAGCGGCCACCAGGGCGACGCCGGACGTCACCAGCCGGCTCCCCTGCCGGATGGCTTCCGAACTTCCACGGGCCAGCCCGCGGTGGTAAACCCAGACCAGTGACCCGATCGCTGCGGCAGCAATCGACGGCGCCAGCGGTTCAAGCAGCAGGTCCATCGGTTCGGTGCGGTCGAAGGCGAGCCGCAGCAGGACGAATACCGTGACCCCCGCCCCGCCGAGGGTCAGCACGCCGGCGCCGAGGACCCCGACCGCGATGAGGCCGACGCTGGCGAGATCGCCGCGCAGCCGCCGGCCGCCGTCGTGCTTCCAGTGCCACCACCAGACCAGCCCGCCGCCCACGGCCCAGACAAGGGACTGCAGTGCGGAGACCCACCAGGGCTTGCCCACCGCCGCGGCGGCCAGCGCCCCCCGCAAAGCGGCGTCCAGCAGGACGGACAGGGCTGAGATGGCGCCGCTGACCCCAATCACCAGCCCGATGTAGCTGCTGAGAACCGTGGGGGCGTCAGCTATGTCCACGGGCCGCTTGCGGGGATGCCGCCACATCCACCGGTGCCAGACCCAGACGGCTGCCCACACCAGCCCGGTGGCCAGAGACGGGCGCCACTGCAGCGACTGGCCGCCGATCAGCGTGGTCAGTGTGCTGAGCAGGTTGCTCGTCGCCAGAACCAGGGAGAGCACATAGGCGCCGGTCACATACAGGCCCCAGCCGACGGACGCCCGCTCCGTCTCGTCGCCCAGGCGCCGCCACACCACCCACCAGAGCAGCGCGGCGAGCGGTCCGCCGATCAGGGCGAAGGCCAGCGAGCGCGCCAGGCCGGCCACGTCTCCGGTGGCCAGCACGGTGTCCGCAACGAGGAGCCGCCCCAGCAGTCCGCTGAGCCCGACGGCCGCGATCACCACGAGGGCGAAGAGCAACAGGTAGGTGATGAGGCGCCGGACGGTCCGTTGCGCTCCGCCCACGGCGGAGTCGGCGCTCATCACTTCACCGCCCCGTCATGGCACACCGTCAGCTGCCAGGGAGCCCTGTCGATTAGCCATTTGTCCCTTATCTTGACCAGGTCAAAACCGTCCTCGATCTGGTACTCGGCACTTCCGAACGGCCCGCCGCCTTCAGAGACGGTTATCAACACCAAGACGTCCGCCGAGGCTGGCCGCTCGGTCGTTGAGACAAGGGTGACGCGGAGGTTGTCCCCCGCCATCCGCTCCATGTTCGTGCTGCAGCGGTTCTTGGCCGCGTCCGTCAGGTAGGCGGCGGCAGCAGTCTCGTCCCCGGCAATCACGGCGGCGGCATACCGCTGGACCACCCCGGCGGGGGTGGCCTCGTCCACCGGCGCCGGGTCGCCGCGGGTAAACACGACAATCAGTGCGACAACCACGATCACGGCAATCGCGGCCAGAATGGCGAGCAGGGTGCGGTCCGGCCGGCGCGGTTCTGCGGCCGGTCCTGTTGCTGGTTCCGTTGCCGGTCCCGCCTCCGGCGGCGGTGCGGCTGCTTCAGGCGCGGCCGGTTCTGGTTGGTTGGGTTCGGGTTCTTTCGCCGCTGGACTCATGCAGTCAGTTTGTAGCAGGCAGTGCCCGTCGTCACGGTGTCTTTAGGCCCCATTCGGCCCTGACCTGCTGTTTCGCCGCCGTCGGAAGCCCCGCACGATGAGCAAGCCGACGGCGACGGCCAGTGCGGCATAGACGGCGTAGTTGAGGAACCGTGAGTATTCGTCGATGAGCCGGTACTGGGTCCCGAGCAGAGCCCCCAGCCCGATCAGCAGCCCGTTCCAGATTCCGCTCCCCGCGACCGTGAACGCGCTGAACGTGCCAAGGTGCATCCGCTCGGCTCCGGCGGGCAGCGAGATCAGGCTGCGCACGCCCGGGAGCAGCCTGCCGAAGAAGATCGCAGACCTGCCATGGCGGCTGAACCAGGCGGCGGCCGTTTCAAAGTCTTCGCGGTCCATGAGCGGGAGCCTCGATAACCACCGGATGGACCGCTCGAGCCCCATCCGCGCCCCGAGCCAATACAGCAACAGCGCGCCCACATAGGCACCCAGCGTGCTGGTGACCAGGACAAGAGCCATGTTCATGGTCCCCTGCCGAGTGAGAAACCCGGCCAAGGGAAGAATGACCTCGCTGGGAATCGGCGGGAGGACCGTCTCCGCCAGGGTGAAGAGCCCCACGCCCCACTCGCCGAACGCGTCAACGGCACGCGCGGCAAAACCGACCAGGCCGTCCATCTCGTCGACCGGGGTGGTGGGTGTCATGACTGCCCCGGCCGTTCAGGAACCTCGAACACTGCCGCATTCCCCTTCCACGTCGGACGTGGCAAGCCTAGCCGAAAAGAGGGGCACGGGGTCGGCGCGGGCACGTCGACGCCGCATGCGCCAGGCGCTACGCTCGGAAAATGGGAATCGTACGGAAAGTCCTGGGCCTCCTCGTTCTGGTGATGATCGGGCTGGTGGGTACCGGACCGGCGGCGCAGGCCGTCACTCCGGGGGACATCGTCGTGGAGGACCGGGCCGGGGTGCTGGACCGGAACACGCTCCTGCCGGCGGTGCAGGCGATCGAGTTCTACCAGCCCACCAAGGTGGCCGTCTATACCCATAACGGTTCGGCGTCGGACAACTTCAACGAGGAGGTGCTGCGCTTTGCCCGCTCCGAGCATCCGGAGTGGATCAGCGAAGACGGACAAAAGTGGGCGAACGGGCTCTTCATCTTCGCCCTGGACCCGGTGGGCCGGCACGTGGGGACGTACATGGGTGAGGACCGGAAGGTCTCGCCCGAACAGCGCGAGGACATCCAGGACGCTTCCAAGGAACTTTTTCGCGACGCCCAGTGGACGGACGGCACCATCGCCGGGATCCAGCGCGGCGCGGAACTGATCAATCAGCCGTGGTACCGCTCCACGGCCTTCCTGGTCGTGGCGTGGTCCAGTGCTGCTGCCGCCGTCGCGGGCGCCGGAACGTGGCTGATAGTGCGCTGGCGGACCCGGGTGGACAGCCGCAAGGCGCTGGCCCGCGGCAGCGCCAGCTACTCCAACGTCAGCATGGACCTCCAGGTCACTGAGCTCAACGCCGGCACCATCCCGGAGGCCTCCCGCTACGGCAGCACCGTCCTCGAGAAGCACCGCACCTTTATGGCCAAGTACAACACCGCCACCGGCCTCGCCAACCGGGTCCATGCGCTCTCGCCCCGGGATCTCAGCAGGCGGCCGAACCTGAAGCTGATCCGCAGCTACGCCGACGCCGCGGCGGAGCTTGATGCCCTCGACGACGTTATCGCCGACACCAACGCCCTGCTTAACCGGGGCTCCGCCTGGGCCCCCGCCTGGGACCGGCAGCTTGCCCCCTTCCGCGCCGACCTGGCCGCGATCGAACAGATGCTCAGCAAGCGCAACGCCGAGGGCGACTCCGCGACGGCCGCGGCCCTGCGCTCCTTCCGCGATGAGACCCACCGGGAGATCGAGCGGTGGACCACGGAACTTTCGGACGGAACCATCACGCCCGAGACCGCCCTGGACCGGCTGCGGGACGGGCGCACCCACCTCTCCGAACTGCTCAAGAACCATGCCGATACCGTGATTGCCGGCTTCGCCAAGGACGAGAAGGAGGCCCGGCTCATGCACCGGGAGATGGAGGACGCACAGGCCGGCAGCAAGGCCAAGTACGGGCGCACGTACGAGCCCAGCATCCTGGGGACCGTGTACCCCTCCTACTACTTCCTCTCCGTGCCGACGTTCAACTCCGGCTTCACCAGCGGTGTCAGCAGTGTCAGCAGCGCCCGGGGCGGCGGCGGCAGCAGCACAGGCTACGGCAGCAGCGGCGGAAGCTTCTCCGGCTCCGGCAGTTCGTCGAGCTTCTAGCGCGGTCAGGCGCCCTTGCTGCGTTCGACGACGAAATCGCCGCCGGGAAACAAGATGGTCTCATGGCCGTCGTCAAATCTGACGTGATAGGGCGGGGCCCCGTCGGCCCCCTTGACCTCCAGGATTTCGCCGTGCCGGTCCGATGACTCGACCGTAGTGCCACGGATGATGATGCGGTCTCCCTGGGCTGCTTTCATGGCATTCATTTCCCTTCTCCAGCGTACGGTTGTGTGTGCTTCCGGTGAACGGCCGCTTTCGTCAAAAGAGTCCGGCGGCGACTGTGTTGGTAAGTTCGTGGAAGACGCGGGCCCGGGCAGCCGCCCCGTCCCGGCCCAGCGTGTAGACGACAAACACATACGCCCGATCCCCCTGCACCAGGATGCTTGCGTCGTGCAGATTGCCGTTGAGCAGCCCGTACTTGTGGAAGACGCTGACCCCTGCAGGTGCGGCGGCCGGGATCAGTGTTTCGTAGTTGGTCTTCTGCATGTAGGACAGCAGCTGGGCGGTGTTGGCGGCGTTGAGCAGCCGGCCGCTGTACAGCTCGGACAGAATTCTTGCCATCTCGGCGGGGGTCAGGGCGTTCACGGTCCGGTCATAGGGAATGTCCATCGAGGCGGCATAGTTGGTCAGCCCCTTGTGGCCCACGGCGGCGAGGATCAACGCCCATGAATTGTTGTTGCTTTGCTGGATCATTTGCCGGATCTGCTGGCCGGCGGTGGATTCCCCCATCGGGGTCCCCAGCGAGGCCTTGCCGGTTTCCACCAGGTGGTAATACGCGGCTGCGGCGAGGACTTTCGCGGTGCTCGCCGCCACGAACTTGGTCTTGACCCCGTATTCGTGCACATCCCCGTCAGCCACATCGATCAGGGCCACGCCCACCTGGGAGCCGCTGTTGGCCGCGATCACGGCCTTAATCTCCGCGTCCAGCGCCGGTCCGATGGCGGGCGCGGGGGGCGTGGCGACGGCAGGCGTCGAGGGTGCTGCGGACGGCGTCGCGCCGCCGGAGGCGGACAGCGGCTCGGCGGCACCTGCTGGGGCGGACACCGACGCAGCCGGCGCAGCCCCGGCGCCGAGAGGATCCCTGGCCTGCATGGTGCCGTAAACAGCCCCGGCTGTGATCAGGCCGAGGACGGTCACCAGTGCAATCAGGAACTGCGGGCGGATCCCGCCCGTGAACCGCAGGCGCGGCCCGCCCCGGGCTGACTCTTGTGTGTGCCGGACGCTGCTGTAGTGCCGGCCGGGTCCCCAGGATTCCACCGGCCTCAACCCCGGAACAGCAACGGGGGCGCGACGTCGGCTGACGCCACAGGCAGGCTGGTGGGCATGCTTATCCTCCGAAAGTAACGAACCGCGGCGCGGCTTCAAATTTCCTGCATTCTTCTCCCGGCCGGGCCGGAGCACAAGTGGCCACGCCCGCGGGGCCGGATCAGCCGGCCAGCTCCCGTCGACGGAACCGGAGTTCCCGCAGGGCCCCGTGCAGCGGGGACCCCGTGAAAGGCAACTCCTCCAGTCTAATCCCGGCGGCCGCGGCAAGCGCGGTCCGGTTCGCTGCGAGGGCGGCCCGCACCGGCAGGCCCAGCGAACCTGCCAGCTCCGCCCAGTGTCTGGCCCTGAGGTGGCGGGTCTTGCCGGAGACCGGCAGCGCGAGGGTTTCGTCCCCGTACAGCAGGGTGCACGGGACATCGAAGACCGGGGCCATCACGAATCCGCGCGGGCTGCCCAGGACCGCGAGGTTTTTCGCGTGCAGGTCCCCGTTGCCGGTCAGCCAGGCAAAGACGAACTGCAAATACAGGTTGCGGCTCGCGAGCAGCGGAGCGGTACACACAGCGGCGAGTGCCCTTGCCACCTCCTCGGAGCTGACGCCGTACTTGGACGCTGGCGGCAGGCCCAGGACCTGGGTCCCGTCCTCCAGCGGCAGCCGGACCCAGGTTCCGGCCGGGCCTTTGACCCGGTCGAAGCGTTCGACCAGCAGCCCCCGCAGGCCGTTCCGGTCCCGGATGACCGAGTATCTGGCGACCGGGATCTTTAGCGCCCGCGCCCCTTGCAGGTGCGCGGCCTCGTTCTCCACCAGGTGGGGATGTTCCGGCGGGTCCAGTTTGAGCAGGTAGCGGTGGCCCCTGACCGCCAGGGGCGTGGTCAGCATCGAGGCGCTGGTCTTGCGCTGGACTCCGGGCAGCCCGTGGAGGTCCACGGCGTCGACCAGGAGGGAGAAGTCAAGCGTCTCCGGCTTCGAGGTATCGGCCAGGGCGGGCGGGTCCGCCGGGCGCTCGCCGGCCGGCACCACCTGGACGTCGCCGGGGACGTCGGCCCCGACAGCCAGCAGCAGGGTCAGCTCATCGTCAAAGCTGGTCTTGGTCGCGTTCTTCAGGACGGTGAGCCGGTGGCCCTCGGGAAGCAGCCCGGCGAAGAACGCCGGCAGCGCACCCCCGGGGGTTTCCACCGCATCCCCGGTCAGCGGGAGGGAGACAGCCACGGCCGGACCGCTGCCCGCGAGGTACTCCGCGGTATAGCTGAACCGGACCCCGCCGAACCCGGTCCGGCCGAGGTGGCCGGCGAGGATCCCGCCCTTGTAGACGTCCGCGTCCCGGACGAACTTCAGGTCCTGCAGCTCGGCCGCCATCAGCGCACTGTCAGCTGCAGGCCCAGGACGTCGCTTACGGCCACCACGGCCCGAAGCGAGGGGTTGCCCGTCCCGGTCTCGATGGCGCGTACGGTGCGCACCGAGGTCCCGGCCAGGTGGGCCAGGTCCTCCTGCGTGATGCCGGCATCCTTGCGGGCGTTCCGGATGCTGGCTCCAATCGACAACACATCACCCATTGGGCTTCTCCATTCGGCAGGATGTTGCCGGTTGCGGCTGACCACTCCTCCTATCGTGGCGCGGACGTCCATTTTCGGCAAGATGCTGCCGGTGCGGCGCCCGTGGCCCGCTCGGCGGCGGCGGGTCCTGCGGACGGCAATATGCTGCCGCCCGGCGTCGGACGGTCCCTCCCCTGCCGCGGCGGCAGGGTGCGGCGTACGCTGGAACCCCGGCCGGCAGTGAACCGAAGGAGCCCGTCATGCGTAAGGTCGTCTTTATGATGCAGGTGTCCCTGGACGGATTCTTCGAGGGCCCGGAGCAGGATCTGAGCTGGCACCTGGTCGATGATGAACTGCACCGCCACTTCAACGACGAGCTCCGGACCATGGGCGCTTTCCTGGACGGGCGCGTCACCTATGAGCTGATGGCCGACTTCTGGCCGACGGCGGACCAGGACCCCTCCAGCCCCGCCCCGCTGGTCGAGTTCGCGGGGATCTGGCGGGACATGCCCAAAATTGTCTACTCCAGAACCCTGGCGTCGGCCGGCTGGAACACCGAGGTCGTGCACAACGTCATCGCCGAGGAAGTGGCCAGGCTCAAGGAGGAACCCGGCGGGGATCTGGCCCTGGGCGGCGCCGATCTGGCGGCGTCGTTCCGGCGGCTCGGGCTGATCGACGAGTACCGGATCTATGTGCACCCGGTCCTGATCGGACTGGGCAAGGCCCTGTTCCAGGAGATGGATGCGGTGACGCCGCTCAGGCTGCTGGAGACCCGCACCTTCGGCAACGGCGTGGTGCTGCTGCGGTATTCAGTGGAGCCGGACGCAGGGCACGCAGAAGGCCGGTGATCGGCTGCCCCCGAGGCAACCGATCGACCGGCCTTCGACGTGCTGCCAGCGGTGCTGCTAGCCGGCGCGGACGAACGTCACTGGGCCCGTGGCGGTCAGCCAGGACATCGGGTGCGTCATGGTGGCGTTGACGCCGTTCATGCCGCCGCTGATGGCCTGGCCGTTGCCGGCGTAGATGGCGACGTGACCGGACTGGACGATGATGTCGCCGGGCTGGGGTGCCGCGACGACCTTGCCATACTTCAGGAAGGCCTGCGGGCCGATGTCGCCCACCGGGATGCCGGCAGAGTTCAGGGCCTTTTCCACTACCGCGGTGCAGTCCTGGGTGATGCCGATCTGGCCGTACGCCACGGCCAGCAGGGTGGCGTTCACTCCACCCGCTGCCGGGGCAGCGGCGGGGGCGGGGGCGGCCTGGACCTTCACGGTCGCCTTGGCGGCGGCAGCCGGGGCGGGTGCTGCCGGGGCGGGTGCTGCCGGGGCCTTCGGAGCGGCCACGGGCTTGGGCGCCTCGATCACGGGCGCCGGGGTCGTCTCCACGACCGGGCGCTCGAAGGTGATCTGCACCGCGGAGTCCGCCAGGACCGGCGCGGAGACCTGACCCTTGACGTCAACGGACGACGCCGGTGCGGAGTCGCGCTCGGTCGGAGCGTCGGCTGCATTCGCGGCCATGGCGCCGCTGAGCACCATTCCGGAAGCGGCTACAAGTACTGCGGCCTGGCGGCCAACGGTGCCGGCGGTGCGGCGTTTGCTGCGAAGATCGGCGCGTTTGGGCGCACGGGTATTGACAAAAGTCATTAAAAGAACCTCTCCCAATGCCTGCGAGGTGAGCTGTCGGATTCGGATGGGAGGCACCCGGCCGCACGCTGGCCCGTTCATGACGGGCCGTGCGGCTTCACCCCAAGACCCCTGGAGAACAGCGGGTCAAAATTGGTTTCCCCGTCTCTGCCGGACGTTGCTGCGAGTTATCCCCAGGCCGCGGCAGAGTTAGGCAATCGGCTGGGAAGAGCCCGTCTCGGAAACAACAGGCACCTAACAACGGTAACGGAATGATTACGGGCTGTCACATCCAGCTCAGGCCGGCCAGTGGTCGCCGTAGTGCGAGGACGCCGCCGGAACCGGCCCCAGGCATAGGATGATGCCATCACCGTTCCCCCGAAGCGGAGGCCCGAAAATGAACAGTCCCGACGTCACCAGGCACTGTGTCGCCATTTGCCAGCTGAGCAGTCAGCCGCCGGAGGACTTCAGTGTCAACACCGAACTGCTGGTGCTGGAAAACGGGGAGGTTCATGTCTCCACCTGGGACGCTGAACCCCGCGACGGAGGCTTCGACGTGCATGTCCTGAACGACCGCGTGGACGCCCTCGGCTTTATGGTGATCACCGACTGGGAGTTCTTCGACGAAAAGGCCTATGCCGTGGTGGAACGCCGGCCGGGAAGCTAGGCCCCATCCCATTCCGGCGGCAGACCCTGATAAACCTCCGGTTCCGATCTCCGGCGGGATTTTGGCGTCCTGCAGGCGTCATTTGATGACGCCCTGCCGGTAGGAAGTGGAAAGTATTATCGGAACGGCCACAGGTGTGAACCGTAGCGGTATTTGGCATTGTTCCGTGAGACCGAAATGGCAGGTCCGGGACAATGCTGGTCAATTAGTTGGACGCAAACCATCGACTAGTTGGACGCAAACCACCGACGAAAAGGTTGTGGCCGCCGCGTCTGCCCCCGCGGTTCTCATGTTGGCCCTGGCCAGACGGGTCTTCAGCATTCCGTGCACCGACTATCGGATCGATCGAGGGCACCGAGACCGGAAAGTTAATCCTGCGCCCAAGGGAATATTCAAAGTCCCGACGCCGCTATGGCCGCAACGACGATGGCTGAGCCAGCAAGTTTGTTGAGTCGACCGGTTTTCGCGCGAGCAGACACGGATGATAAAGAAATTGCGTTTCCCCCAACTTTGTTAGGGGGATTGATTCTAACCGCAGCCTGCTGCCGAGTGAATGCCCCATGAGGGAGCGATAGATACCGTTTCATGGAACAGAAGCAGAGGGCAAGTGATCTATGGACGGTCGTTCGTGACGGCTTGGGTCCCCCCTCGCTGGCATGCCAGAGCAACTCCCTGCAACTAGACGACTCGGTCGCGCCGGGCGAAGGTCAGGTGGATGACGCCGCTGGGTGAGGGTGCTGCCTCGATGTGGAAGCGTTGCTCGAGTCCTTCGAGGCGGTCCCAGAGTCGCTCGCCGCGGCCGAGGAGGATCGGCACGAGGACAATGTGCATCTGGTCGATCAGATCAGCTTCAAGGAACTGGCGGATCGTGGTGACGCCGCCTCCGATACGCACATCGCCGCCGGGCGCGAGGGCCAGTGCCTGCTCAAGCGCTTCGGCGGGTTCGGCGTCCACGAAGTGGAAGGTGGTGCCGCCGTTCATGGTCAGTGGCGGGCGCGGGTGGTGGGTGAGGATGACCACCGGGGTGTGGAAGGGCGGGTTGTCGCCCCACCAGCCCTGCCACGCCTCGTCGGCCCACGGGCCGCGCTGAGGCCCGAACTTGTTGCGGCCCATGATTTCCACGCCGATGCCGGGGGCCCACCGGCTGGCGAAGGTTTCGTCGATTCCGTTGGAGCCCTCCTCCTTCTCGCCATTCAATGCCATCTGCTTAATGGAGTGCGTCGGAAGGGCCCATTGCATCAGGCGTATCCCGGCGTGCCCGAAGGGTGCGTCCAGCTCCTGCCCCTCACCGGTACCGAATCCGTCGAGCGAGACGGAGAAGTTGTGAACGCGAACGAGTGACATGGTGCTCCCTGGTCGTGGTCGGGCGCCGGAGGCGACGCGCGAAACGGTCAGCCTCAACCGCTGGCAGTCTGCAATCGCTGCGCCGACCGTAGCGCAGGGTGCTGGAAACCTGCAAGCAGTTTCCGGAGGTGCATGGTGCCAAAACCGCGGTCGGGCTGACCGTTGGAGCGTCCTGGTGCTGCGTGATGGGATGTTGGCGGTCGCCGCCAACTCCGTGAGTTTCAGTCCGGGTCGAAGGAAGGGATCGCCCAGGACATCCTTGCTGACCGTCTTAGGAGGCTCGCCGACGCGGGACTCCTAACCCGTGACGCTGCCCGTGACGGCCAGCGGGCGCGGTACTCCTCACCGAGGCAGCCCTCCAAATCGTGCCCGTGTTCGCGCAGCTCACCAACGCCACAGCCGGTCGGCCCCAATTGGATCGGCAATAACAGCGAACTGACGGCACCGGCGTATTCGACGGCTCAGAATTCCAGATCCGGGCGGTGCCTGGCCGTCTCGGCAAGCACGAGGGAGACCGCCCCGGCGGCGACCCCGCCGTCCTCGTCCTCGTGGTTCTGCCGGCCGGCGCCGGCAGCACCAGACGGGCGTGGCGCACGAACCGGGGCCAGTCCCCCGTGCCGGCCCGGAGAGCGCGGAGCGGGGACAGCAGGGCGGCCCGGCGCAGCCAGACGTCGGGATCCCGCGCCCACCGGTCCAGGACACTGTCCGCGCGCACCCTGCCGACGACGTCGAGCCCCTCGATCAGGGGACCAACAACGTCGATGGCGAGCGGATCGACGAGGGCGGCCAGCCGTGCGCTCCGTACGAAGCCCTCGATCCGGGTCAGGTCCGTGTTCGTCAGCAGGCTGACGCGGGATTGCAGGAGCACGACGGCGGCGAGGCGGCGCTCGTAGACGGGCACCTCCCACAGCTCGGAGCTGAGCGCGGTGACGTCATCGTGCGGCAGCCCCGGGTGGCGGCGGAGGGCATCGCGGACCGTTCCACGCACGGCTCCGACGGATGTGCCGTAGTACCGGTGGCCGCCGCCGTGACGTGCCTCGGCCTCCTCCGCGCGGCTCCACGACGACTCACGCTGAAGCGCGAGATCTATGAAGTCGCCGGGATCGCTCATGGGGATATTCTCCCGCATACCGCGGCTCCGGAGGCTGCAGCCTGTGCCCGGCGCCCCTACTGCCCGGGTGCCCGGTAGCTCGGTGTTTTCTTCGCCGCGTCGTCAAGATCCTCCAGCGTCATGAGCGGTTTCAGACGCACATTCACGGATCCCGTCGAATTGATCATGAGCGACAGCGCAGCGGCGTCGGAGGGCTCCGGGACCTCGAAGACGCCCAGCACGTCGGTCTCCCCGAAGGCGTAGTAGAAGCACTCGAGCGAGCCTCCGACGGATTTGAGGGCGTCTACGAGCGCATCGCGGCGCTTTGTTCCGCCTTCGCGCATGAGGCCTTTAACGCCCTCGCCCACGTAGTTCGCTTCGAACAGATACTTGGCCATGGTTCTTTTCCGTCCCTTAATGTCCAGGATTCGGGCACCCGCAGGTGTGTCCAGATATCGTGGCGGGCGGGTCCCGGAGTTGGTCCCCAGAGTGGGGCTGTGGCCACATCCTAGGCTCTCGCGTCGCGCCATTACAACGGTTTGCGGGTTGAGTTGCCGGCCCCAGACACCGACCCGGGTTGCGCCGGCCGTTCGCAGCCTAGGAAGCCTTAGGCCGGACCACGAGGACAGGACACGGTGCATGGGTAGTAATCTGGGTGGCAGCCGATCCCAGGTCCAGGCCGGGAAAACCGCCGTGCCCGCGAGCGCCGACGACGACAAGATCCGCGTCCTTGGCGGCCTTGATTATTGCTGACGCCGCAGAATCACTGTGAACGATCTGCCCGGTGGCGGCCGCCCCCTCCTTTTCAGCGGTCTTCAGGGCATCGGCCTGGACCGTCTCGGCGATTTGTTGTGGGGAATCCTCGGTTACGATCTCGCCGGCGGCCGTTTCGAGTACTGCCGGAAACCAGGACAGCGGCGGCTTGCTCCAGACCGTGACCAGACGGATCTGGCCGTTGCGCAGCTTGGCTTCGTCCATGGCCCACTTCAGTGCATTTTGCGAATTCCTGGAACCGTCAAAACCAACCACAATCACGAACGAGCCTGTACTGGTCATTGTCTTTCCAATCCCTAGCCTCGGGGCAGCCTGGATCTTTCAGTCTCGATGACCGTGAAAGTCAGTGTCAAGGTCCGCGCAATCGCCGTGGACCCCCCTGAGGTTCCCGGCAAAGTTGAACCACAGACCCTATGACAACGCGCACGGAGCCTCTAGTCTCTTGCCATGGGAGTTGGGGGCGGATGTCGGCGGCGGGATTCCCGCCGTCATGGGCGGGATTGCGTGGGCCGCGCGGCGCGACGGCGTGCGAGCGGCTCATGAAGACCGACACATCCCCTGGCCATGACAATTACGACGCCTTTCTGGCGAGGCTGGACGCTGCCACAACAAGCTTGAGCACGCGGGCGGCGTCGCTGGAGAAGGCACTGGCGGCCGTTTCGTTGCTCCTGGGCCCTTACGAATCCGCCGTCACGAACTGGGAACGACGGCGACTCCACGTCAGCGGGCAACTCGACCGGCACTCCGGGTCGCCGCAGTCCTACACCGCACTGGGCGAACTCCACGACGTGGCGGTCAACATGGAAGCGATGTTCCGGGACCGTGCCCAGCGCATCAGGGACAAGTTATCGGCCCTGCAAGGTCGCCGCGAGGCAATCGAGAGGTCACTGCTGGAACTGGAACTGAGCAGGGACAAACTGGCGTCGTCCCGGCTGCTTTCAGAGGACCGCGAAAAACTCAGCGCGGTCTTTTCCGCCCTCGCCGGTCCCACCGTGACCACCTCGGCCCTGCCCGACCGGGGCCTGCTGAGCGATCTCAGGGAAGCACGCAGGGCGGTCGTCCTGGCGGAAGCGCTGATGGAAGTGAAGGGGTACTAATCATGGACAATTCACGGCACGGTCAGTCCCGGCAGAACACTGTCGCCCTGGTCCGTTGGTCCAGGAAACCCGGCGAGAATCCCCTGGTCCGGTTCGTTATGTTCAGCGTCTTCGCTTTGATCCTTTGCCTCATCCTGATGATTTTCATTCACGGCCTGCGGAGTTTCGGGGCCGCTGTGTTGTTCACGGTCATCGTCGCGGCGGTACTGACGGGTCCCGTGGTCTCGCGTCGAAGGGCCTTCATGACGGGGCTGACCACGAGGGTTAACGACACGATCGCCGAGGTGACGGGCAACCCTGGTGACCAGCTGTCAGTCAAGGAATTCCGGCGTATGGTCAAGAGCGGCGAGCATCTGCCCCTCCCCGTTGGCGGGGTGCCTGGGCTGAACCTGCACGTGGAACGGGTGGCACCGGTGGAGACGGAAGCCCCGGAGAAATGGTTCGCAGTTTTCACCGTGGTCCCACCCGATATCGGGACCGCCAGTTTCGATCGGCTGGTTGCCGCCGCGAACGACGCGCACCCCGGTACCGCCGGCACCAACGGTTCCTAGGCTGCTGGCGCGGGGTTCAGGCCCCTGGCACGGGGTTCAGGCCCCTGGCATACGCGGCCTGACCGGCGTGCTGGAGGCAATCGGCAATCGTGCTGATCAGCCGCACACCAAGCGTGACGGGCGGATCCCAGCGGGTGTCGACGATGCGGTCGAAGTCCGCATCGCCGAGGCTGGCCAGGAACTCCACGGTCTGCCGGTGAACGGCCTCGTGGTAGTCGAGCAGGAGCCCGGGAGGCGCCTTCACGGCGTCGACCTGGCTGCTGGAATGGCCGTAGCCGGTGTCGCGCTCGGACAGCGGCAGGTCGAACCGGCCGGCGAACCCCTGTGTGGTCCAGACCTGTTCCAGGCCGGCGGCGGTGGCCAACTGTGCGTCCTCGACCCGGCTGAGGTGCCAGACCAGCCACGCAATCGAGTTACCGTTCCCGGAGGGTCGCCGGTGCAGAATGTCGTCGTTGGCCCTGTCGAGAGTGGCGGCCACGGTCTCGCGGATCCGGGCGAAGGCGTCGAGCAGAAGTTCGTTGGATTTCATCGGGTCCGTTCTCTGCGCATTTTCGGTGAGCCCCCATGCTCGCATGGATGCAGCACCACGAGATAGGGCGCTCCGCCGGGCTCCGCGGATCCGGCCTGTGCCCCTCGCCACCTTGTTTCACGGCTTCGGCGACGGTGTGACCACCATTGCGGATCCGCCACCGCGCCTCGCCGGCTCGGCCGCCGCGACCATGCGGCCGTCGGGCAGGAACTCGATGGCGGTCGCGGCCCCGATTTCTGCTGCCGAAGTGAATGCATCCCCCGACGGTGTGAACTGATGGCGATACCGCGTGAGCTCCTCGCCGTGCAGCGCGATGAATTCCGGCTCTGCCGTGACTGTGGCCGTGTTCCGTTGCGAGGCACGGGGTGCCGCAATGGCGTCCTCGATAGTCATGCCCAGGTCCACCCGGTTGAGGATCGTCTGCAGAACGGTGGTGATGATGGTCGATCCACCGGGCGAACCGAGCGCGAGGAACGGCTTGCCCTCCTTGAGGACAAGGGTGGGCGCCATGGAGGAGCGCGGGCGTTTGCCCGGCTGGATCCGGTTCGGATCGGTCTCTTTGTACACGGTGGAGAAGTCAGTCAGCTCGTTGTTGAGCAGGAAGCCGCGGCCGGGGACCACAATGCCGGACCCGCCGGTCTGCTCGATCGTGAGCGTGTACTCGGCCACGTTGCCCCACTTGTCCGCGACCGTCAGGTTCGTCGTGGAGATGTTCTCGGTGTCCTTCTCATCGGCGGGCGCCGCGGCAGCGGCGGGGCACACGCCGTCGTACGAGGACACGTCACCCGGAAGGACTGGCTTGTCAGCCGCCTGCCGCGGGTCGATCCGGCAGGCGCGCTCCTTGCCGAACAGGGGGTCGGTGAGCGCGGCGGTGGGGACGTCGCCAAACGCGGGATCGCCGACGTAGTTGCCCCGGTCCGCGAAGGCAAGCGCGCTCGCCTCAAGGTAGTGGTGCAACGCACCGGGTGTGGACATCCCGGCCAGGTTGAATGTGTCCAGGATGTTCAGCGCCTCGCCCGTGGTGGTGCCGCCGCTGCTCGACGGCGCCATGCCGTAGACATCCAGATCGCGGTACTCAACCTGCGTGGGCTCCTGGTCCAGGGCGCGGTAGGCGGCCAGATCCGCCGTCGTCATGGATCCGGCCGGAACGGGCAGCTTTGTGCCGGCAGTCTTAGGCGGAGCCTGGACGGTCGCCGCGATCTCCGCCGCAAGCGGGCCGCCGTAGAAACCGCGTGGGCCCTTCTTCGCGAGGAGCCGGTACGTCTCGGCAAGGTCAGGGTTCAGGAAGACACTGCCGACGGCGGGGGCGTCCCCGCCCGGAAGGAAGAGGCTGCTCGTCGAGGTGAACGCCTCGAAGCGGACCTTGTTGTCGAGCGTCTGCTGGCGGAATGTCTCGTCGACCACAAAGCCGCGGGTCGCCACCTCGATGGCAGGATCAAGGACGTCGCCGAGACTGACCGAGCCCCACCGGTCGAGGGCACGCTCCCACGTCGCCGGCGTGCCGGGAACTCCGACGGCGACGCCACTCGTGACGAGTTCAGGGGTGAAGGGATAGGGCTTATTCGTCGCTTTGTCGATGAACGCGTCACCAGTGATGCCGGCCGGCGCGGTCTCGCGGCCGTCGATCGTGCCGACGTCGCCGGTCTCCGCCTCGAAGAACACGAAGTAGCCTCCGCCGCCGATGCCCGCACTGAACGGCTCCGTCACACCGAGCGTCGCGGCCGCGGCGACGGCGGCGTCGGCCGCGTTGCCGCCCTTGCGGAGGATCTCGATGGCCGCGGCGGATGCCTCCGGGTCCACGGTGCTTACGGCGCCGCCGTACCCGGTGGCGGTCGAGGTCTTGACGGTTTCCCGTGGATCCGCGGACGCGGGGCTGGCGACGGCGCCCCCCGTTACGCTCAAGGCCACGGCAGCCGTGACGGCAACCAGCCGTCGTCTCACACGTGTCATGAGCGCAGTGTCCATTACGGGGGTCCGCAAGTGTTCGAAACGAGCCGGAATCTGCATTGTCCCACCTCACTCCAGGCGCTGAAAAGGGAGCTTCAGCATTTGTTGTGCGGATTTAGTCTTGTCCCGTCCGAGGAGGGGTGTCAACATCTAAGCGAAAGGACAGCCATACCATCCGGTTCGGGTGAGGCGGTGTCCGGCGCAACCTCTCTACGGTCAGGAGACGGGCAACGGAAGGTTCGACGGGCGGCTACGCCAGCCCCGGCGGTCTGACCAGCCACGGACCTGCGGCAGTGTGATCATAATTTTAGAGCGTGGCATACGGGGGGAAATATGGCGCCGGCAAATCGTGCAGTATCGAAGCCAGGTTCCGGCCTCCGTGCGGTCCTCGGGTACTTCACGGTGAGCGTGGTCTGCGGCGTTCTTGCCGCCAGCCTCGTGGTCCCCGCCGTCGCCGGGGCTGGCGTTGCCCTCCGGGAATCGGTGGGGTTCTTCACCGGCCTTCCCGCGGAACTGCAAGTTGATCCGCCGTCGCAGTCGACCAAAGTCCTGACTGCTGACGGGAAGACGATCGCCACGTTTTACGCCGAGAACCGGGTAAAAGTCAGCCTGGACCAGATGTCCCCGTACATCAGGGAGGCGATTGTCGCCATCGAGGACCGCCGCTTCTACGAGCACGCCGGTATCGACCCCCAGGGAATTCTTCGGGCTCTGGCGTCCAACCTGACCAGTGGCGGCAGACAGGGCGCATCCACATTGACCCAGCAGTACGTCACCAACGTCCTCAACGAGTCCCTGGCATCGGCGGACAACGGCGAACGAATTGTCCTCAACGGGCAGAAGAGCATCGGCGACAAGGTGCGCGAAATGCGGCTCGCGATCGAGCTGGAAAAGAAGTACACCAAAGACCAGATCCTTGAGGGCTACCTGAATATCGTGTTCTTCAGCCGGGATGCCTACGGCGTTGAGGCCGCGTCGCGGCACTTCTTCAGCACTACCGCCCAGAGCCTGACCCTGCCGCAGGCAGCGCTCCTTGCCGGCCTGGTGAAAAGTCCCAGCTTCTACAATCCCGCCGTCCATCCGGACAACGCCATCCAGCGTCGTAACCAGGTGCTTGACGCCATGCTCGAGCTCGGCAAGATCTCCCGGGCGGAGCGCGACGCCGCCGCCGCCTCCAGAGTGGAGCTCGCCCTCAACCCGGGGAAACAGGGCTGCGCCGGGGCGGAAATGGCACCATACTTCTGCGATTACGTTTCGCATCTCATCCTGAACAACCCGGCGTACGGCGTCGACCTCGCCTCCCGGGTAAGGAAGCTGTACCGCGGTGGCCTGACCATCACCACGACGCTGGACAGCCGGCTGCAGCAGGTCGCCCAAGCGCAGGTTGACGCCACGGCCGGGGCCAACCCGGACAAGTGGGGCGCGTCGCTGGTCTCCATCGGGCCGGGCACCGGCCAGGTCCTGGCGATGGCCCAGAACACCGTGTTCCTCCCCGAACCGGAGAAATTCGACACCCAGCTGAATTTCAACGTCGATTCCAAGGACGCCGACGGCAATGACCTGAACGGCGCCGGCGGGTTCCAACTCGGGTCCACCATGAAGCCGTTTACTCTGGCGGAATGGCTCAACGAAGGCAAGTCCCTGGCCGACACCGTGGATGCCTCCCGGCGGTCGTATCCCCTCGATTTCAAGTGGAAATCCAGCTGCGGCAAGGTGCTCGGTGCCTACAGCACGAAACAGAAGAGCCTCGGCGCCGCGGATGACCTGCAGAACAACGACGCCGGATATTACCGGCCCATGCGCGTCGACTACGGGCTGTATAACTCCATCAACACCGCCACCTTCGCGGAAGCCGCCAAACTGGATTTCTGCGGTATCCAGAAGATGGTGGATGCCGCAGGAATCCACAGCGGGCTGGATAACGCACAGGTCAACATGCATCAGCTGGGCAACCTGCTGGGCGCGATTGAGGTGGCGCCGCTCGTGCTGGCCAATGCCTTTGCCACGTTCGCCAATGACGGCAGGTACTGCGAGCCCGTCGCCATTCTGGAGGTGAGCGACGCGGCGGGTCAGCAGCTCCCGGCCCAAACCACGTCGTGCCGTGACGCCATCAGGCCCGACGTTGCCCGGGGCGTGAACTCCGTACTCCAGGATGTGCTGAAAAAGGGGTCCGGCGTGTACATCAAACCCAAGGTCCACACCAGTTTCCCGGTCGCAGCCAAGACCGGCACGTCCAACACCAACGGCGCCACCTGGGTGGTCGGCTACACCAGCGGCCTGGCCACCGCGTCCTTCTTCGGAGACGCCCTGGAAGGTCAGAAGCGGCCCGGGCAGAACATCACCGTCAATGGCAAGTTCTACAAGAGCATTGACGGCTACATGCTTGCCGGCCCGCAGCGGGCGAACTACATGCTCGAGGTCGCAGGGTTTTATCCTGCCGGGGCCTTTCCGGCGCCACCCGAGTCGATGACCAAGAAGTCCGATCGACGGGATTGGGATCGGGACTGAGCGGCTTGTGCCGCGGCGGATCTTCGGAACCACGCCGGGCGTCCTGCGGGGGTGCCCTTTGTTACCGGAAATGTGACGCCGCCCCTGCCGGGCCGGTATTCTGGAAGCCAGGCAACGGTCACACGTGATTCGTAGAGAGATGGTGTCTATGACAAGCAGTCTGGATGTCACCGTCGCAGTGAACATGGATTCCGGCAACATCAACGGCTCCCCCGTCCCGGACCCCACCCGCGGCCAGGTACTGTCCCACGTGGCCGGCCGGACCGCTTCCCCGCGGGAGTTGACGGCTTGACGATCCACCGACAGGTTCCTCACGGACTTCCGGCCGCACAGATCTTCGGCACCGTCCGCCGCTGGCCGCTGGTCCCCTCCGCCGAGCTGTGCCGGCTCCAGGCCGCGCTGACGCAGTGTGTGGAACTCGCCGGGTCCGGGTCGGCCCACGAACTCCTCTTGCTCGTCACGGAGGAACTTCGGCAGCGGAGCGCGGAGGAGCCTGCGTAAACCCGCAGATTCGCCGGAGGGTGACGCTGCCGTGAGCGCCGGCAGCCGTCAGAAGGTGATGCCAACGAGGTCCTCGTTGGCCCGTTCAACATCGAACGCCTTTGGGTCCAGCGTGTCGCCAGGCAGCATTCCCAGCCATTCCCGGTATTCCTGGTGGTCTTCGTGGTGGGGATCGTTGACCGCGTGGACAATGTTCGCCCACCCCCAGGTGCCGCCGCTGTCCTCGGCCGGCGCCATGCCGCGTCCCGCAGTGCATCGCGGGAGTTTCCCGCCGTGCTCGTCCGGCAGAATTTTCTCCACCTTGATGGCGAGCACCCAGTTGTCGCCGAAGTCGTACGTGTAGTCCATGCTGCTGCCCACTGCCGGAAGCAGCACGCCGACCGTCGCCGTTGATTCGTCGCGGGAAGCCCCGCCGTAGACCTCGTCGTCACCTTCTGGATTCACCGGTGCGTAAGCGGTGCCGCGGAATCCCCCGACCCGGAACTCGTGCAGGTGATAGTCCAGCCAGCCGAACACGGCCTGGATCACCCGGTGCAGCTGAGGGAGCGGCATGCCGGCCGGGACCAGGACGCGGCGCCAGATGGGGGGCTTCGCATCGTTGAGCGTGATCTTCAGCTGCAGAACCGGCGTCCCGGCCGGCTGGGGCGCTTCGCGGACCGCGGCGAGCGCAGGGGCCGGGATGGTCGATTCCAAATCTGCGTGGCTGTGCCCGGCCGGCTCGACGTCAGCCTCGTCCGGAGCCTGTCCGATGCCCAGGTCGGCCAGCAACCAGTCGTCGTCGAAGACACTCGCAATGCAGCGGATGAGGGCCGGCGGCACCCGGAAGTGGGTGTCGATGGTCAGCAGCCCCAGATCCGCGAGCTCTTCGAGGCGGCTTATGGCCATGCCGGTCAACAGCCTGGCCATGGCCCGTTCCGCAGTCGGCGCATTGTCCGGGGCGGCCAGGAGCCGCGCCTTCTCCGGCGGGTCCTCCGTTGCCGCCGCGAGCAGGAGCGATGCCTGCAGTCCCGAGACCGTCCGTTCCCAGGGCTGCGCCGGATCCCATCCGAGCACCGCCGTATCCAGGAACTCGTCAACGAAGTACACCAGCTCCTCCAGGCGCTCCGCAGGCCCTCCGGCCAGGAACACCCCGGAATCCGCAGAGGGGACTATCTTCGTCGACGTGATCTCAACGAGCTCGGTCGCCTCCAGCGCGTTCCAGAGCTGGGCCAGCAGCGGCACCTCGTACATGCTCCGGACCGTGGGCACGGGGACCTCCGCACCGGCGGTGCCCGGCAGCGGGGAGCCGGACCGTTTCACGCCACCCTTGACGGCGACCCCGACGCAGGCAGCAGCCGCTTCGATGTCCCGCAGGCGGAGCGCGCCGGTGGCTGTGACGGGCTTCCCCTCTCCGATCCACTGGAGCAACGCCGTCGCCCGCCGGATGAGCGGCAGCTCGGAGAGGTCCGCCAGGGCCTCCTCATCGGGAATGTCCGGCACGTCGATGAGACCCCCGCCGCCGTCGTCCCCCCCGGCGGTGTCGAGGAAGTCCATGACTTCCGCCAGCTGATCCGCTGAACCGCCCCACCGGCCGGTGTCGACGAGGAATTCGACGAAGGCGCCAACGGAGTGGACGACGAAGTGCGTGCTCCCGAAGACATCCGTCTTGCCGGCCGCGGCGCCGGCAGCAGCTCCGGCGTCATCTGACGCAGCCACGATTTCGTCCGTCACGGCCACTGACAAGCCAAAAGGTTCAAGGCTCGCCACGTCGGCCGCGGCCGTGGTGTCCATGTAGCGGCCCAGGACGGCCTTGATCGGCTCCAGGCATTCCAGGGCGGCAACCGCCGAGCCGGGTGAGACCTCCTCAAACCAGCGGACAAATGCCGGCGTGAGCGCGTCCACGGCACGGCCGGCCCGGACCGCGCTCAGGGATTGGGGTGCCGAGGCGCGCGTAGCGGGGCCGCCCGCGCCCTTGCGCTGGTGCCGGTTCCTGCCGTTCTTGCTCATGGTTCCCCGCCTGTATGCGAATTGGTGTTACGACGACGGTACTAACCCTGCGGGCGGCGTGCCAGTGCCGCGCGGCGCTGAGGCGCCGGAATGCTGCAGAGGGCGCCTGCGACAGTGTCGTACGGCCGCTGATTGCACCCGGGTTAGGTGATCGTTGTGCCGCGGTGGTGTTCTATGGCGAGGATGGTGATGTCGATCGTGCCCGGGGTCAGACCGGTGTGGCTGATGCTTTCACGCACGCGTTGTTGTACTTTTTCGGCGACGTCGAGGGCGGCGTACGTGATGTCAGTGGCGATATCGAGGTGGACGCGTGCGGTGCCGTCGCTGATGGTCGCCGTGACGCCGTCGGTCCGGTAGGTGCCGTTTTGGCTGCCGGGATTGCGGAGGTGGCGCAAGGCGGCGGGACCGATCCGGGCCAGGAAGCCCTGGACGGTGGGTTCGAGTCTGAGGACGCCGGGTGTTTCCAGTGTGGTGCGGGTGGCGAGGGAAGCGATGAGCTGGCTGGTGATGATGGTGCCTTGGAGTGGTGGGTCAGACATCGTACAGGTCCTCCACGGTGATGTTGACGGTCCCGGCCCCAATACCGACGCCGGCCGGAATCGCGTTGCTGATCTCGTGTCGGAGTGCCTCCGCCATGAGGGGGATGTCGATGCCCGGGGCGGCGGCAACCCGAAGATTGACGATGAGGCGAGGACCGGCCGTGGTGGCTGTCCCGGTGGTTCCGGGCGGGGGGTCTTCACCGGCGGGGCCGGCTGAGGCGGGGCGTATTTCGATCCGGCAGCGTCGTGAGTGGACACCGGGGACCGCTGCTGCCGCGAACCGGACGAGGGAGCTCAGGGCCTGTTCGCTGATCTCCGTGGAGCCGTTGTCTGCGCTGCGCAGGAGGATTCTGCTGCCGCGGCGGACTTCCGCGCGGGCCACATCCATGATGGCGTTTTTGATCCCGTGGCGGGGTTCCAGCGCGGGATTGTGAAGGTCGCTTTCGCGCAGTGCACGGGTTGCCTCACTGAGTCTTTCCAGCTGGGTTCTGGCAGTTTGGCATTGTTCGCACCGTTCCTCGTGTGCGGTGGGAGGCCGGTCGGTGGTGGCCCAGATGCTGTCGATGCTGCGGCCGCAGCCGAGCCGGGGGATGTCGTCTAACGCCATTGGCTCATCCCTTCTGCTATCTGGTGCCGTGCCCGGGCGAGTGTGCCGCGAACTGCTGTCGGGCTGATCCTCAGTGTGACACCAATCTCGGCGTAGCTGCGTCCGTGCATTTCCCGCAGCAGCCAGCAGGCCCGCTGTGCCGGCGGGAGCGTGTTCAGGAGGGCGGTCAGGCCGTCCTGTTCGGCGGACCATTCCGCCTCGTGGGCCGGATCCCATCCGGCCGAGACCGGGCGGGCGCGGGCTCCTGGAATGGCATCCATGTCGTCCGAGTCCACGATGCTCTCGGCGTGGGCGGACCGCCTGCGCAGCACGTCCAGGCACTTGTTGGTCGCCAGCCGGTAGATCCAACCACCGAAGGCATCGACATCAGCCAGCATGGGAAGAGCACACCAGCTCGTTGTCAGAGTCTCCTGCACGATGTCTTCGGCTTCGCCGCGGTCGTTGAGCATCCGGTACGCCAGCCGAAAGAGCCTGTACTGATACGCGAGCACCAGGTGTTCGAATGCTGCCAGGTCGCCGTCCTGGGCACGGGCGACGATACTCCCCTCGTCCAGGTCCGGTTCGAAGCCGGGGCCATGATCATTCATGCACTGTCCATCCCGTCCTGAAACGCACCGGACCTTGGCCCCAATATGCCACAGCCGGGCGACGCCGGGAACCGAACCGCGGTGCTGTGGCCCAGCGCGAAAAATAGTCTGCGCCAACACGTGACGATTCCTGCCGGGCTTCGTCTATACCGGTGTAAGTACGATCACCAGTCCGACGAGGAGTTGTTTTCCATGACCGAGACACCCAGAACCCCCGGAGCTTCAGGCGGCGTCATGGCCACCCCCGAGGGGCAGAAGCAGGGCAGCGCGCTGGCACCGACGAATGCGAGGGATGCACTGCATACCGATCGCGGTGCCACGACAATCGAGGAAACCGTGGTGCAGAAGCTGGCCGGCATAGCTACCCGCGAGGTTCCCGGCGTGTTCGCCATGGGCAGCGCCGGCCGGCGCGCGTTCAGCGCCCTGACCGAACGCATTCCCGGTTCCCAGACCAACGTCAGCGGCGGCGTCACCGTGGAAAAGGGTGAACGCCAGACAGCCATCGATGTCTCCATCGTCATCGACTACGGGTTCTCCGTGGTGGAAGTCAGCCAGGGCATCCGCCGCAACATCATTCAGTCCGTCGAGCGCGCCACCGGACTGGAAGTACTCGAAGTGAACGTCAACGTTACCGATGTCCACCTGCCCGACGACGAGCCTGAGGACCAGCAGGTCCAGAAGACCCAACTGCAGTAACCACCCGTCACAGTATCCTCCGCCGAGGGGATCGGGACGATGAGGAAAAGGATGGCTATGTCTACTACGCGTTGGTGCCTGACGATAGGTCTAGTACTGGGAATCGTTCTGGGCTTCGGCGGCTGGCCGGCGCTGCTGGCCGCGGTGATCCTCGGACTCATCGGCCTGCTGGTCGGCCGGATCGCAGAAGGAAAACTCGATGTGCAGGCCCTGTTCGGTAGAGCATCGAGCCGATGAACCCGCGAGGAGCCCACGCCCAGCCCATACCCGGGGCCGCGGACGCCGGCGAGGATTTCGGTGAGACGGGCACGCGGGGGCAGACCCTGCTGGCGGCCAGGGTGATCGAGAAAATCGCCGGCCAGGTCGCCAGCGACGAATCCTCCGCCGGCGGTTCCTCGGGCGGGTTTCTGGGCATCGGAACCCGGGCTGATCTTTCCGCCCGGCCCAAGGCATCCGTGGAACTGACCGGGAACATCGCGACGTTAAGAGTCGAGGTCGGGATGCTGTATCCGGTGCCGCTACGCCAGGCCACCGAGGAACTGCGCCGCCGGATCGCGGCCAGGGTGACCGAGTTGACCGGAGTTGACGTCCGACAGGTCGACATCAGGATCTCGTGGCTGACCACCGGCACCGGCACCAACGGACGAAGGAAACTGCTATGAGTCGGCACGACCAACGGTCCACGCGCCTGCGGCACCGGCCCAGCCGCGCGGTCCCGGCACTCATCGCCGGCATATTCCTCCTGGCCGCCGGCGCCGCGCTGGTCTGGCTGAGCGTCACCCGGCTGGTCAACGGCTCGTGGCCGACCGTGCTGCAGGGACCCAGCGACTGGCTCGCCGGGCTGGTGTGGAACGACCCCGCCGTCTGGCAGATCGGGACAGCGGCCATCGTCGCAGGGGTCATCCTGTTACTGTGCGCCATCATTCCAGGACAGTACAGTGCCCTCACAGTCGATGATTCCGGCACGGGCGTCGGAGATGAGGCGCCACCGGTGGAGGAGCAGGAGACAGTGATGACCCGCCGCGCCGTCGCCCACCTGGCCAAAGCCCGGTGCGTGCAGATCGACGGCGTCGGCTCGGCCTCAGCGACAGCCACCACCGGGCGCGTCCACGTGAACGTGACGACTTCCCTGCACGAGCCGGGGGACCTGCGCCAGAGGATCACCGACGCCGTCCGGGCCCGTTTGGAGGAAACCGGGCTCTCGCCGGTTCCGCAGGTTACCGCCACGGTCCGGTCCAGAGACTAAGACCATTCGCGCACCCGCCCACCGCGACTATTTGAAGGATGGCTTCCGATGAGGCAGACCGCAGGAACCCTGAACCGGATCTGGCTGACAATTCTCGGCATCCTTTTCCTGGCCGCAGGCACCGCCCTCCTTCTGCAGGCCAGCGGGACACTGCAAACCCTGCTCAACACCGCCCCCGCATGGCAGTCCGTCGTCCCCGGGGACCTGCGCGCCTTCCTCGCGCCGACGGGGGTGGCGGCCGTTGTCCTGATCATCGGAGCCATCATCGGGATCCTGGGGCTGCTGTGGATCATCGCCCAGATCCCGAGGAGAAACTCGGCAGGCGCCTACCGCCTCCATGAAGACGGCAGCCAGGGGTTCACCCTCTGCGACCCGTCGGTCCTCGCCGCGGCCGTCGAAAAGCAGATCAACACCCTGCCCGGAGTCGTCAGTTCCGCGGCCCTGCTGCGAGGATCGGCCAATGCCCCCGAGCTGACCCTGCAGGTGACGGTGAATGACAGGGCCGACGTCCGGGACGTCATCCACCGCATCCAAACAACCACCCTGCCGGAGCTCTCAAGCGCCCTGGAGGCGCCCCTGCAGAGCAGCCGGCTGCAGATCGACATCAGCGGACGAACCCAAAGCACCGGAACCGTGGTGCGTTCCACCGGGACTGTCGTCTACTAGCAACTGAACCTTTTATGCAGCGGCCAACCTGCATGCAACGCAATCACCACCGGCACCCACACAGCTTCACGGGTGCGGTGCCCTGGCCCACCATCCGACCTGCGGCACCACGAGCGGAAGATCGTCAGCATCCCGTGACCCCAGGCCGCATGATGGTTTCCGGTGCCACAGTCCCGCGGACCTGTTCGGGCCCAGGATGAACGCCGGGAGCACCGAACGTTCATTTCCGTCTGGTATGAACAATGCGTGAAATCCGTTCGAAGTGATACGTCGTGGCCGGGTCCTGGGGGCGTAGCCGTACTTGCTGACATTGGCGTCGAGGCACGGGTATTTCCTGCCGCAACGCTGCTGCTCGAGATCGACGCGTTGTTCCGGACGGACCGCGGCCTGCGCGCCGTCGCCATCGAAGATCCCCAGGGTCACTCACTGCTGACACGCGACCAGGTGGAGTACGCCATGTCCGGTCCCTTGGGATTCGGGCGTGAACTCAGCTCGAAGGCACAGGCCTCGGACTTGCCGGCCCTGCGATTCGAGTTGCCCGCGGATCTTGACCTTTCAAGTGCCGTGCGGATAATCCTGGAGCGTCCCGAGGAGATCCGGTATCAGGATTTCCTCGTCGTTGCCGAAGAACGCCCGCTCATCGTTCCGGTGTCGAAGGTTCTTGCCGGGCTCACCGATGTTTTCCGACATGCTGCCATGCATGACCCTCTCACCGGGCTGCCGAACAGGCGCATGCTCGAAGAGCACGCACCGGTGATGACACAGAACACCGACCGGTCACGGATCGGGATACTCTTTATCGACCTGGACGACTTCAAAGCCGTGAATGACACGTACGGGCACCGTGCCGGGGACGCGGTCCTCACCGAATGCGCCGCCCGCCTCTCCGCATGTGCGCGACCTACCGACCTGGTGGTCCGGCTCGGGGGTGATGAATTTGCCGTTCTCCTGGTAGATGCAGACGAAGCCGTGGTCCGGGACGTCGCAGCACGGATACTGACTGCGATGGACGATCCGTTTGTGTTTGAGGCCTACCGTGTCACGGCCACGGCCACCATTGGACTGGCCATGGCGAGCGAGATCCCCGATGACGATGCGCTGACGCGTCTGGATGCGCTGTTGCGCCATGCCGACGGTGCGATGTTCCGGGCCAAGCACTCCGGAAAGGCCAAAATGGGACGCATGCGCGGGGCCCTGCCGATCCCGTTCCCGTTGGACAGGCAGTCCGACATCAGGCGCAGGCTGCCGCTGGCCTTGGACGAGGGCTCAATATCCCTCCACTACCAGCCCTTGCTGGACCTAGCATCCGGCGCCCTGGACTCGGTAGAGGCCCTCATTCGCTGGTTTGACCCGGAAATAGGCCCAGTCGGCCCTGACGAATTCATCCCCATCGCGGAAGAGACCGGCGAAATACACCGCATCGGCCGGTGGGTCGCAGACCGTGCCTGCGCCCAGGCCCGCCAGTGGATCGACGACGGGACACCGCGCAAAATCGCCATAAACGTCTCACCCCGCCAGCTGGCAACCGGGGCCGTGGCCGAAGAAATCCGGGCCGCCCTGCAACGACACGGAGTGCGCTCCCGGTGGCTGGAGGTCGAATTAACCGAAGGCACCTCACTTGTCGATGTTTCCGGCGCGGCCCGCCAACTGCGGGAGCTCATCGATACCGGCGTCGGAGTCGCCCTGGACGACTACGGAACGGGTAACTCCTCTCTGGCCCTGATCCGCAAGCTGCCCATGACCGCTGTAAAAATCGACAGGTCCCTGATTGCTGACATCGACACGGACGCGTTCGCGGCCGCAGTCGTTGGTGCGCTGGTCCACGCACTGACAACACTCGGGCTGCGGACCACCGCAGAAGGCGTCGAACGGCCCAGCCAGCTTGAGGTTCTGCGCAGGCTGGGCTGCGATACCGCCCAGGGCTATTTGATCGGCCGTCCCGGACCTGCCTGCGATGTGCCCGCCGTGGGGCAGCTGATTCACACATGAACCAGGTGCGGGCCGGGAGGCGTCCGTTGGGTGCAACTCCTTCGACGAAGTCGAAGACACTCAGGATTCATGTGCGGGCAAGACGCATGTAATCAGTCGATGGCAATGTCTGTGAGAGCCAAAGAAGACAGCCGGAGGGCAAACCATGAATTTTGTTGAAGACCTAAGGGTCCAAGCCTGCACCGAGCTCATGACCGGGGACGAAATCGAGGCCTGGTACCAAGGCCTGCCATCCCACCGGGGCCCGGTCACTGAACTGGCCCCTGACGCTGGCGTGTTCTGGATCAGGGACCACCGGAGCGGCGGGCGGAAACTCCTGGACCTGGAAGATTTCGTCGTGATCCGCGTCCCCACGCAGCCGACGTCCCCGGCGAGCCATGAACCGGTGCCCATGGCAGCCTGACCCGCAGACCACCACGGACCATCGGCGAAGCTTCGCGCTGACGCCTCAAAGCCCGAAGACCTGCAGCTGGCTGGATCCACAAAGGCGCAGACGAGATGCCGTCCTGTGCCTGCAGGGAGGGCAGCGGCGGCGGCCCGGGTGGTGCACGGCGCGGCGAGGCCGCCGCGCTGTGCACCTTCCGTGACCAGCGTCCGGGATAGCGTCGGGGCCGGCACGGCCTAGTTGCCCGTGTGCTCCGCGTGCAGCGTCTGAACCCGGGCATTGATGTCGTCCCGGACCAGGCGCATGCGTTCCATGCCTTTGATGCCGCGCTCGGAGGGCTCGTCGGTACCCGAGACCTCGAGCCGCTTGCCCTCCGGGGCTTGGACCTTTGCCTCGTTGCCCAGGACGATCACGACGCCGACCGCGTCCAGCGCTTCGGCGGTATCGGGTTTGGGATGTTCCCCGGTGAGCGCCTTGACCCGTTCGCGGGTCCCGTCGCGGATGTTCCACACGGCGGCGACGGGCTGGCCGGAAGGGTCCGTGAGTTCCCAGTCCTCGTAGCGTTTGCCCGGGTAGATGGGGCAGGAGTCGCAGCAGCCCATGGTGATCACCACGTCCGAGGCGCGCTGGACATGTTCCAGTTCCACGGGCTTGAGGGGGCCCACGTGCAGCGCACTCAACACCTGCCACTGCCTTCTGGTCAGGGACAGGCGGGAGAGCGTGGAATCGAGTAGCGTCTCAAGCGACGCATCCAGCCGCTTGACCCAGAATCCGATCGGCCCGTTCACCATGCCATCGTCGCAGGAGCCTTTTCCGCTGGCCACCATCCAGAGCGTTTCCACCGGCCGGTTATTCGTCGACGGAGCGGAGGATCCAAGTGGTGTGCCCGGGTACTTCATAGACGGCGCCTGCCAGAAATCTTGTCGGCGCCGGACCGTTCCAGCTTGTCAGGGCGGCCTCCCACTCCGCGGGAAAGTGCTCCTTCGGCATTCGGTGCGGCACAGCGTGGGACGACGCGTTGAAGATGACAAGAAAGTCGTTTTCGGGTTCGTTCCGGCGGGTCCGCACCCCGTTGCCGCTCAGGTAGCACGCAAGGGACTTCCCCCAGGACTGGTCCCACTGGTTTCCCGCCCGGGGTGTTCCGTCGGCGTTAAGCCACAGGATGTCAGGCAGCATGAGGCCCTCGGCCGGGGCAACCGGCCTCCCGTCGAAGTAGGTTCGGCGCCGGAACACAGGGTAGTCCCGGCGCAGCCTGACGACCTTCGAGGTGAACTGGATCAAGTCCTCGTCGGCGGAAGCCCAATTGATCCACGAGATCTCGTTGTCTTGGCAGTAGGCGTTGTTGTTGCCTCCCTGGGAGTGTCCCAGTTCGTCGCCGTGGCGCAGCATGGGGACTCCCTGTGCGAGGACGCAGGTGATCATGAGGTTGCGCATTTGGCGTGCGCGGAGGGTGTTGACCAATGGGTCCGTGGCGGGTCCCTCCGTGCCGCAGTTCCAGGATCGGTTGGTGGCCTCGCCGTCACGGTCGTTCTCGCCGTTCGCCGAGTTGTGCTTGCGGTCGTAGGAGACGAGGTCCCGCAGCGTGAAGCCGTCGTGGGCCGTGACAAAGTTGACGGACGCACTTGGCTGGCGGCCGTCGTCCTGGTAGAGGTCGGCGGAACCTGTGAAGCGGTTCGCGAGCTCGGCCGTGAGACCCGGTTGACCGCGCCAGAAGTCGCGGACGACGTCCCGGAATTTGCCGTTCCATTCCACCCACTGGGGGGGAAAGTTGCCGAGCTGGTAGCCTTCCGGGCCAAGGTCCCACGGCTCGGCGATGAGCTTCACTCCGTCAAACACCGGGTTGGAGTCGACCAATTCAAAGAATGCGGACAGCATGTCGACCCGGTCCGAGGCCCGAGCCAGCGCAGGGGCGAGATCGAAGCGGAATCCATCGACGTGCATTTCCTCCACCCAGTAGTGGAGCGAGTCCATGACCATGCGCAGGACCGTGGGCGAGCCCACATTGAGGGTGTTGCTGGTGCCGGTGTAGTCCACGTAGTTGGCCTCGTCGCCGGGGACCAGGTGGTAGTAGGCGCCGTTGTCGATTCCGCGGAAGCAGAGGTTGGGCCCGTCGGCTCCGCCTTCACCGGAGTGGTTGTAAACGACGTCGAGGATCACCTCGATGCCGGCACGGTGGAGGGATTTGACCATGTCCTTGAACTCGGTGACCTGCCCTCCGGACCGCGGCACCCCGCCGGGCGTCTCCCCGGCCGCAGTGCCGTCGCCGGCATTGCCGTCGGTCTCACCCGCTCCGCAGGCCGCGGCGTAGGCGTTGTGGGGTGCGAAATAGCCGATCGGGTTGTAGCCCCAGTAGTTGGGTCTGCCATCGCGGGGCTCGTCTTTGATGAACTGCTGGACGGGAAGTAGCTCCACCGCAGTTACGCCGATCCGTTTGAGGTGCGCGATGACGGACGGATGCCCTAGCCCCGCGTAGGTTCCGCGCTGGGCGGCGGGAACGTCCGGGTGCAGCCTGGTTAGGCCTTTGACGTGGGCCTCGTAGATGATTGTCCGGTTCAAGGCAGTTGCGGGGCGGGTGTCCGTTCCCCAGTCGTAGGCGGTGTCGACCAGGACGGATGCGAAGGTATGGCGCCGGCTGTCCGCCGTGTTGGGCTTGGACGGGTTGTTGAGGTCGAAGGCATACAGTTCGGGTCCCCAGCGGAGCCGGCCGTCGATGGCCTTGGCGTACGGGTCCAGCAGGAACTTGTTCGGATTGTGGCGCAGACCCCGGGCAGGGTCCCAGGGCCCGTCGACGCGGTAGCCGTAGCGCTGACCTGCGAAGATCCCTGGCACGTGCGCCGTCCAGAATCCGTCGTCCCCTGCCATGGGGTAGCGGGTTTCGACCCCGGAGTCGTCCACCAGGCACAAGTCGACTGCGGCCGCCGAGGTGGAGATCAGAGCGAAGTCCGCGCCCCCTGCTGTCAGCGTCGCGCCGAGGGCCGCGGCAGGGCGTTGGAGATCAGGGTCGGCTTCCACGGGGCCATGCTACTTGGCGAAGGTGAACGTCACGGGTGCCCCAGCTCGTTTCTGGAGCGTATCGGGTTAACATCATGTCCCCGGTGACCGGGCGCTGCAGGGTGTCTCGATTGTGACGTCGTATGCGCGGGGTTGATTGACGCCGGGTCAGCCCCGAGTGACACTGGCGTGGTGAGCGAATCGGAAAAAGCACCGTTGTCCGCGCGGTAGTCGACCGGCTGTCAGCCCGTTTTCCGGAGGCGCCCCGGCCGCATATCGCAGGTCGTCGGAGAAGAGTACGAGTCCTTGGCCGGAGGACGAATCAGGAGTTACATTCCCACCCTGGTTGAGCAAGAAGCGAGGAGCCGGCTGCAACGGGATTTTTCCTTCGAGTCCTCTGACAGCCACCTTTAGGCTTCGACCCGCTTCAGCCCGGTGACGTCGGAGCGGCCAGGTTTCAGCGGTCCCAGGCCCGGAGACGCCTCAGCATGCTGCGCTTTTTCCGGGTGTGGTCCTTCATGCGGCCCAGGATGTCCGAGAGCATGCTGATGGCCTCGTTGATGAACGGGCCCTTGTTGAGCATGACGCATTCGGCGCGCTGGGCCATCGCGGCGTCGGTCACCTCAGCGCGCGAGGGCAGACCCGTCCGGGCCAGGGTGTCCAGGACCTGGGTCGCCCAGATCACCGGGACGTGGGCGGCTTCGCAGAGCCAGAGAATTTCCTCCTGGACCTCTGCCAGCCGTTCGAAGCCTGCCTCCACGGCGAGGTCTCCGCGGGCGATCATGACGCCGACATCGGCCCACTTCATGAGTTCAAGGACGATCTCGGGCAGCGCTTCGAACGCGGCCACCGTCTCGATCTTGAGCATGATGTCCAGGTCCCGGTTCCGCACCGGATCGAGGTGGGTCAGGAGGTCACGGACGTCGGCTTCGCTGCGGACAAAGGACATGCTGACGATGTCGGCAAGTTCCTTGACGTGTTCGAGGTCGGCGAGGTCCTGATCTGTCAGCGCCGGGACGCTGAGCCGGGTGTCGGGGAGGTTGATGCCTTTTTCGGCCCGGAGCCGTGAACCCCGTGGAGCGGCGGCGACAATCTCAGCCGTCAGTTCTCCCGCCCGGACCCCGGTGATCACCCCGCCGATCTTGCCGTCGTCGAACCAGATCCTTTCCCCGGGGTTCACATCGGTGAAGACGCCGGGGAGGGTGCAGCCTATCCGGTGGGTGCCGACGGTGTTGCTGTCAGTGGGGGTGAGGTCACTGCTCAGGATGATTGTGTCGCCGCGGCGGATCATGAGGCTCTCCTCCAGTGCCGGCAGGTCTCCAACAAGGGTGGACGACGCTGTGTGGTGGTGGGACTTCTTTTCGGACTGGTCCTGCGGGGCGACGGTGAGTCCGGTTCCGGGGATGAAGTAGCTCGTGTCGTGAAGGGCTGCCAGGCACCCGTCCGGACCTGCCTGGTCAACGACGAGGGTACGGCGGGCTCCACGAGCATCCTTGAAGCTGATCGTTTGGCCGTCCTGCAGGGCCGCTGTCCAGTTCTTGTCCTGGAGAGGAATTACAGGGAGCGCGGTGCCCGTCTCGGGCCGGGTTCCAAGCCACACGCGGGCCGGCGCGGTCACTGTACCGGTTTCGTTGCGCACCGGCTTCACGCGGAGGACGCGCGGTCCCGGGCGGATGGGGCCCGTGCGCAGCTTGGGCCCGGCGAGGTCCATGGAGACCAGGCAGCGCCTGCCCGTGAATTCTTCTGCGGCACGGATATTGTCGATCATCTGCCGCCAGGTCTGGGGGGTGTCGTGCGCGCAGTTGATACGCGCAAGGTCCATGCCCCGTTCGATCATGCCGCGGGCGATGTCGGGGTCCGTGGATGCTTCGCTGGGCAGTGTGACCATGATCCTTGTGCCGCGTTCTTCCGGCTCCGGTCCCAGCAGGTTCACTGCGTTCCGGGCGAGTATCTCTTCATGGTCGATGGGATCCGTCTGAGCGTCCGGTTGGCCGTCCGCGGATACCAGCCGCGCCAGAGTCCGGGCCACGGTGTCGACACTGGGCAGGACTCTCGGTTCAGTGCGTCCCAGCGAGGAGAGTCCGTGCTTTGCCAGTCCGGATTGGAGGTCACGGATGTCATGGCGACGCAGCTCCGTGTAGTGGATGAGGTTCCGCGCGCTGTTGCGGTGTCGGGGTAGCACGGCCGCAATCCTGTCAGTGTGCCGAATTTCGGCGTGCCGGAGCGTACGCCGTAGCCGGTTCACGTCCTCCAGCAGGGCACGCAGTTCCTGGACCTCAGCTTCAGTCACAGCTGTCCTTTCCGGCCCCGCCTTCGGGCACAGTGAGCGGGGGAACAAACCCTGCTATCTCGGCTGGCTGCCGGGCAAGGGGTCCGCCCCGGCAACGCTACCCATCCCGGATGTCCGTCTGGTGAATCCGGTACGAGCAGCCGATGACTATTTCCCGTGAAGGGCCTTCGGCGGTGACTTTTGCCATGCGGTCAAGAACCGGGTGCGCGCTTCGGCCCCGCGGTGTTGCTCCAGCGCGTGGAGCCGCCCGTAGGTGAATCCCGCTCCCCCGCCGCCCTCAGAGGGCACGGCTGCGAGTGACCGGAGTTTTTCCCTGATGACGACGCTGTCCTGGTGGTCACCCAGAATCGTCTGGACTTCTTCCGCGGTGCGGGCAAGCCTAACGGCCCGCTTTCCGAAAATGGGGACGGCCGCTTCTGCCGCGTACCGGAGACGCTTGGCGCTCTTGCGTACCTCATGAAGCGCCGGGTTGGTGGCAGACTCGTCACTGGAAACGCTGTAGAGGCTCTTCACCGCTTCGTTCAGGCGCTTCCGCTCTGCGTTGACGAGCCGCCCTACAGTCCCCGGCGCCTTCTTATGGGCTGGTTCCGACAGCGGAGGGGCAGCCAGGAAGCCGTCAAGTGCGTCAAGAAGCCGGAAATACCGGTCACTTTCCATTGCAGCCAGGCCGTCGGCGAGGGCCGCCTCGTATTCGGCCGCGAGCTTGTCCATGAGGTGGTCTTCTACCGGTCCAATGACCAGATCCGGGGGTTCGGCCCCAATCAGCTCCGTCAAGTGCATCCGCATGACTTCAAGGTCCCGGGCCGTTCCCACCGTCCCGGCGAGCCATTGAAGTTCCTCCCGCAGGAGCTGGGCCGTCCCCCTGTCTGTCAGCTTGCGGAAGCTTGCCAGCACGGACCGCATCCGGCGTGCCGCCACCCGGAGCTGGTGTACGGCGTCCGGGGCTCCTTCCCGGACCCCGGGGTCATGCGTCTTCAGTGCCTCGACCTGCTCGTGCAGGTAGGAAAGAAGCAGCGAAGACGCCGGCCCCTTACGTCGCGGGCGAGGTGGTGAGGGGCTGTCCGCCGGGTACCGGGCGCCAAGGGCGCGGGCCAGTTTGGAGGGAAGCTCAGCCGGTTGGTGGCCCTGCAGCGCGATCACCGTATCGGCGGCGTCCAACAGCTTCCGATGCCCGTCGACGAGTTCGATTTCCCATTCCCTCCAGGCGGCACTTTCGCCCGGTTCCAGAAGGAGCCGGGATTCCACGCGGTCGTCGCTGAATTCGGCCAGGACCGTTCCGTCGGCGGAAATGAGGGGAATCGCCGTGCGACGGGTTTTCAGGTGTGCGACCGCCACCAGATCCTGATTCCGGGTATGGGCCAGCACCAGGGCCTTCAACCGGGGCGGCACCGAGTCCGGGTCCTGATTCAACGGCTCCGTGATTTCGCGGCGCTCGCCCGCGGTCACAGGCAGTTTCAAGTGCCACCCGGCGTCGTTACCCCCGGTACGCCTGCGCATAGTGATCCGGCGGGCAGCAAGCGCCAGTGTCGCCGTGTCGAAGTACACAGCATCAAGTTTCTGATCCGCTGCCGCCCCAACGCGTTCCACTCCCGCGATCGATCTGAAGGCCGGCAGCTCATCGGATTCGCCGACGTCGAATTTTCTCTCCACTTCCAGTTTCTCAGTCCCGGGCATGCTTCATGGTAGGCCAACCTTGAGTTCCCGGGGGCGTGCCCAAAGTCCCCCAAAGACTGTCAACGCCGACGGTGGGACATTCGCCGATGTCCGGTGGGGCGAGGCCGGGACGGCTTGCGAGGACGTAATCCACGGCCGCGGGCCCTGTCATCCGAAGTCCTGGCCGGACGTAGTGCCGGTTAATGCGGCGCCGTTCGTTGAGACCCAGGCCGGACATCGCCGCCCAGAATTCCCCGCAAGGTCTGGGGCGGACGCAGTGAAGCACGCACCAACTGATGTACACCCCGTAAATCTCGTCCTCTGTGAGCCCACGATCACCCGCGACATCTGCGGCAATACAGTCGGACATGAAGCGTGCGAAATCCCCGGACGTCATGGATCTTCGCTCCTATTCTTTTTGACCCAACAGGCCATTCAGAGACTCGTCTTGATCTAGCCAGCGCGCCGCCGCAGCATGCACATCGGCTGTGTGCCGGCTGCCAGGGACAGGGTCGCCTGAATGGTCCGGGTATTTCCGACAGGCCTCGGCCGCGCATCCTCGGACTCGCGCCCAAGGTCCGCTCTCAGGTACTCATACGTTGCGCCGTCGAGCTTGAACGATGGCATGCCGCCAGCGTAGCCAAGACAGCTCAACGCCATGAGAACATCAGGGGAAATCAAGAAGAACCGCTCTGCGAGTCCGAAGGGAAACAGCGCAGACCCCGAAACTTCACCGGGAGCGGACGGTCCTGCGGTGAGAGCCTGATCTTTGCCCGGGGAAGGCGGGTCCGCAGCGCGCCCGGCCGAATGGTGAACCGCAGCGGGGACGCCATGCGGAGCGCCTCCCCGTCGATGCCGACGTCGATCGGCCCACCCGAGCCCACCTCAACCCTCAAGGGCTCCCAGGTGACGAAGCCGGGAAAACTCTCCGGGTGACCGAGGGGCGCCGTCACCCGGCGCAGAGCTTCTGCTGCATCGTCCGGGCGCTTGACGGCGATCACCCCGAGGTGGCCGCCGTCGAGTCGTAGCCGGTTGGCGAGGGTGGCGGGCGTGCGGCCATACGGGCCCCCGGTTCCGAGAAAATCCCGTCACTCAGGGGAAGGATGTCGCGAGAACTGCTCACTACCCCACCGTGCGGGCTGTGCTCGGCGACCCGGACCAACTCCTTTCGTACACCTACGTCCCTGACATCGGCGAAGGCCCGCCGGCACCGGAATGGCTACCGGGCAGGGCTACCTCCCCGGTAGCCCCTCGATCCGATCCAGGGACCGGACCGTCTGGCGTGAGACCTCGTACCCGGTACGGAGCAGCCGTAAAGCGTCCCGTGGATGGTGTTATCGCGCGGCTGGGCTTTGAGGAACTGTTCCAGAGCGGTGAGGCCGTCGCTCCTTGCTGTAATGGGTCATCAGGGCCGGGTGCTTGCCAGTTCCCGCTTGATCGCAGCGTAGGTGCTTTCGCCGTCGCTCTTGATATCAATCAGCAGCTGCAGACTGCCGTCCCAGCCCGGATAGACGCTGTGGCCTTCCTGCTGGACGACTTCGTCCAGCAGATCCAGGTAGAGGCTCTCCAGCGTCTTCCCGGGCTGCGCGTTCTCCCGGTCATGCGCGGCCACGGCACCGCGCACGGTCCCGCAGCCGCTCAGGCGCTTTGTGACCCGGCCCGGCGTCGAAGATTCGAGAACTGACGGGTCTGCATGACCCAGTGGGAGGGCTCCAGCAGCAAAATACTCAGAATAGGCTGCAGCCATGTCGGCCGGAATGACCAGTACCCGCTGACGACCAGCCGGGTGCGCCCGCCTGCCGCGTCCTTCAGCTCGAATCCCCACAGCGAGTCAGTGAAGTACCGGGGCCGCCGTCCCGCCGGATCGAAAGGGCGGCCCCGCAGATCAAGCGACATGCGCAGGCCCAGGAACCGCTCCGGATCCAGCGCCGCGACCTCCCACCACTGGCTGCCGTCCGGCGTGCCCGCCAGATGGTCGCCCACAGCGATGTCCTGCCATTCGGGGTGAATCGTCCAGGTGCTGGCGCGCCCGAAGTTATCCAGCCGGTCCCAGCTGTACCACCCGGCCCGGTCGGTCCCCATCTGCACCAGCCAGGCCCACACGTGCGGGCGGGGCGCGTCAATCGTCGCGGCCATGGTTGCGCTGCGGGTGCCGCCCGGGATGAGCCGGTCCCCCGGATAGGCCCCGTGCGCTTCCTCTGCGGTGGCTCCGGCACGCAGCAGGCGCGGCCGCACAATTGCCAGGTAAACGGTCACCAGACCCGCTGCAGCGGCAACGGCTCCGGCCTGGGACGCCCGATTTTGTGCGCGGTGTGTCATCGTATTTCCCCTTCAGGGCTCAGGTGCTGCCGGAAGAAAACGAGGATGCGCCGGCGCGCGTCCTGGGCGGAGGGCTCGTGATAGCTTGCCGCCACCAGTTTCGCGAGCAAGGTGTCCCCGAAGCTCAGATCCGACGGGCCGTGCTGGTTGAGGAAGCCATGGCCCGCACCGGGGTAGACCTTAATGTCATGGTCCACCCCGGCGGCGGCGAGCAGCGGCTCCAGCCGGGCAGGCACCTTGCGGACCCCTGGCCAGCGGTCCTTGGCGCCGTAGCTGCCAACGATCGGGCAGGCGCGGGGCATCGCCCGGGCCGTGGCGCCGTCGAGTCCCCCGTAGTTCACGCTGGCCGCGGCGAAGCCATGATCGGGGGCCAGCATGAGGGCAAAGCCGCCGCCCATGCAGAATCCGATGACCCCGATCCGGCCGGTGCAGTCGTCGCGCCCGGCCAGCCACGCGCGGGTGCGGTCCAGGTCACCGAGCGGGCGCCAGCCGCGGATCAGGGACCAGAGGCACACCGCCCTGCTGCCCCAGTAGAACAGGTCCGGTGCCACCGCCAGGTATCCCTCCCCGGCCAGCCAGTCCGCCTGCCCGCGGGTGTCGCGGCTCAGGCCGAGCGCGTCATGGATAACGACGACGCCGGGCCACGGTCCCGCGCCGGCCGGTACCGCAACGTAGGCCGGCATTTGTCCGCGTTCAGTGCCAATAGCCACCTCTGTCATGCCGGCCTCCCGGGACGGTCCAATACGTCATGAAGCGGCTTTCGGTCTAGCAGTGCGGCAGCAGCCGCGGGAAGAGTCGTTGGCCCCGTCAGCTGCATTCCATCCCGGGCAGCGCCCGAGGACCTGGAATCGGGGACGGGACTCTTGCTCCCCCGGTCCGTTGCGGGTAGGAGAGAGGCATGGGATCCCACCGAGACGTCCTCCGCGGACGCGTGGCGGTCGTGACTGGCTCGACACGCGGACTGGGGTTTGCCATGGCCCGGCTGCTGGGGCAGCAGGGCGCGACGGTCGTGGTGGCGTCCAGGTCCGTCGACGACGTCGCGGCCGCCGTCGAGCGGCTGCACACGGAAGGGATCGCGGCGTCCGGACGCCGTTGCGATACGGGCGAGCTGGCCGACGTCGAGGCCCTGCGCGATGAGGCCCTCAGCCGCGGGACGCTCGACATCTGGGTCAACAACGCCGGAACCTCGGGTGTCTTCGGACCTACGGCGTCAACCCCCGTGGACGACTTCACGCGCGTGGTCCGCACGAACATCCTCGGCACGTTCCACGGCTCAAGGGTTGCGTTGCCGGTGTTCCTCGGTCAAGGCCACGGCGACCTTGTCAACGTTTACGGCCAAGGCGATCAGGGGCCGGTGGCGCTGCAAAACGCGTATGCGTCGAGCAAGCGCTGGGTCCGCCAGTTCACTGAGACGTTGCGGCGGGAGACCCGGGGCACCGGTGCCCGGGTCCATGGCATGAACCCGGGCCTGGTGACGACGGACATGCTGGGGCACGTCACGTCCCAGCCCGGGTACGAGAATCGACTGGGCGGGCTGCAGATTGTCGTCGGCCTTTGGGGGCAGAGCCCTGACGACGCCGTGCGCCCCCTCCTGGACCTCGTGACCTCCGATGCCGCCGAGTTCCGTTACCTGACCAAGAGGACCATGGTGACCCGTGGGTTACGCAACGTGCTGGCCGGCCGCCTCCGTCGGGCCAACCGTATGCCTCTGGACGTGACGGTCGTGGACGGGTGCGGCCAGCGTTGAATGGATCGACCGAACGGGTTCAGTAGGTGTAGAAGCCTTCGCCGGAGGCGACGCCGAGCTTGCCCTTGTCGATGTAGTTCTCCTTCAGGTGCTTGGCGAATGCTTGAGATCCGGCGTCCGGTGAGGACGAGGAGATGTTGTACGCGGTTCCCAGGCCAACGACGTCGTAGATCTGGAACGGTCCGGTCGGCGCACCGGTGGCAATGCGCCATGTTTTGTCGATCGTTTCCGGGGTGGCGATGCCCTGCAGCAGCAGGCCGGCGGCCGCGTTCAGGAGCGGCACCAGAAGCGAGTTCAGGACGTAGCCCGCTTTCTCCTTCTTAATCTCGATCGGCTCCAGCCCGCTGTTTCGGGCAAACTCGACGACGGCGTCGAACACCGTCGGATCGGTCTCGGCCGTGCCCATCACCTCGGCGATGTTCTGCGCCCAGATGTTGTTGGCGTAATGGATGGCGAGGAAACGATCGGGGCGGCCGGTGAAATCCTTGAGGTCGCTGGGCAGCAGAGTCGACGAGTTCGTGGCGAAGATGGTCCTGGCGGGCGCCAGATCCGCGAGCCTGCGGTAGACGTCCCGCTTGAGCTCAATCAGTTCGGGCACGGCCTCGATCACGAGGTCTGCGTTGGCGACGGCGTCCGCGAGGTCAGCGGTGAGGCGGAGGTTCTCAAGGGCTGCCTCAGCTTTACCTTCCGAAGCGCCGGCCACCTTCTCTGCCTGGTAGATGCCGGCGAGCTGTGCGAAGCGGGCCTGGGCCTTCGTGAGGACCTCATCGTTGATGTCATACGCCGTCACGGCGAATCCGTGGAAGGCAGCCTGGTAGGCGATTTGCGATCCGAGCACTCCGGTGCCGAGCACGGTCACCGTTTTGATTTGGGGCATTGGAGTTCTTCCTTTCGACGCAGGCGTTACCTGCGGCCGGGGTTGACGGACCCGTAGATACTGCGGATCCAGATGGTTGATAACACGTCCAGGGCGCGGGACTCCGCCACGGCGGGACTCTCCTGGTTGAGGACCGCCGTGATCACCCGCTCGTTCATCAGGTTGAGGCTTACTGCCAGGTCGTGGGCGTCGATTCCCCCCGGCGCGGCCCCCCGAGCTTGCTCGGACTCGATCACGCCGGTCGAGAAATCGGCCCATGACTGCATCGACTTGGACCAGAGCGCACGCACCTCATCGTTGCGGGCGCGCGCTGCGATCGCCGCGCCCGAGACGCCGCGGTGGGACACGAACACCTCGACGAACATGCCAATGGCACGTGTCCAGGACCCTGCAGGATCACTTTCGAACTCCTGCGGCAATTCGGCGATCCGGTGTTCCACCTCGGTGATCACGCGGTCCAGAAGAGCCAGCAGCACCGCGTCTTTGGACGAAAAGTAGAAGTAGAAGGTGGGGCGCGAGATACCGGCGCCCCGGGCCAGATCCTCGATCGATATGTCGTCGAAGGCCCGCTGGCCAAGAAGCGCCTCGGCCGTGACGAGAATCGCGTCCTGGCGTTCATCCCCGGATACCCGTGCGGTACGTCGTCCTCGTTGGGCCATATGCCAATCCTAGCCTGCTCTCGACGCGGTGTTGACTCTCTCAACCTCCTGTCGATAACTTTGCTTCATGAGCGAACACGTTGATGTGTTGATTGTCGGCGCCGGGCTGAGCGGCGTAGGTTTCGCCAGCCGGCTGAAGCGCGACGTACCCGGGAAGACCTTCACGATCCTCGAGTCCCGGGGCGCGGTGGGAGGCACCTGGGATCTTTTCCGATACCCGGGCATCCGCTCCGACAGCGACATGTACACCCTCGGCTACTCCTTCCGGCCCTGGGCCGGCGCCAAGGCCATAGCCGACGGCGATTCGATCCGCGAATACATCGAGGCGACGGTCGCAGACGAGGAACTCGGATCGCGGATCCGGCTGCACCACCGGGTCGAATCGGCCAAGTGGTCCAGCGACACCGCACTGTGGACCGTCACGGCCGTCCTCATGGACGCGGGCGAATACCGTCGGGCCGATCCGGCGTCGCCCGCCGGCCGGGCGGTGACATTTACCTGCTCGTTCTTGTCCGTCTGTTCGGGTTATTTCCGTTATGACGAAGGGTTTACCCCTGTCATCGAAGGGGCCGACACTTTCGCGGGATCTATCGTCCACCCGCAGCACTGGCCTGCTGATCTCGATTACAAGGGCAAGCAGGTGGTAATCATCGGCAGCGGGGCCACCGCAGTGACACTCGTGCCGGCCATGGCGGGCTCGGCAGCCAAGGTCACCATGCTGCAGCGCTCCCCCACCTACATCGCCCCCGTGCCGTCCCGGGACCACTTGGCCGACCGTCTGCGGGGCAAGCTGCCCTCGCAACTGGCATACGACGTCGTCCGGGCAAAAAACATCCTCTTTTCGATGCTGACGTACCAGCTCAGCCGGCGGCGGCCGGAAACGATGAAGGCAATCCTCCGCAAGGCAGCCATCGCCAAACTTCCGGAGGGCTTTGCAGTCGACACGCACCTGGCCCCGACGTATCAGCCGTGGGACCAGCGGCTCTGCGCGATCCCCAACGGCGACCTCTACCGCGCCCTCAGCGCGGGCACTGCCGAGATCGCGACCGACAGGATCTCGCGGATCACCCCGAGCGGGCTTGACCTGGTCTCGGGGAGATCCATCCCGGCGGACGTGATCGTCACGGCGACAGGACTGAACCTGCTCGTGCTTGGCGGTGTGACTCTCACGGTCGACGGCGAGCCGGTGGACGTGGGCAGGACCTTGACCTACAAGGGCATGATGCTCGACGGCGTGCCCAATTTTGCGCTCACCGTCGGCTACACGAACGCCTCGTGGACCCTGAAGGCGGATCTGGTCGCAGGCTACATCTGCAGGGTGCTGAAGTACCTCGACCGTCGGAACCTGCAATGGGTCGCGCCCCAGGCTCCCGCCGACGTCGCAAACGGCGAGCTGACGTCCCTGATTGACCTGAAGGCGGGCTACATCCTTCGCGACGCCGGGACCCTGCCCCGGCAGGGCACTGGCTCACCATGGCGGCTGCACCAGAACTATGTGCGCGACTTCGCCCTGCTCAGGGCCGGCAGGCTGACGGACCACGTTCGTTTCGGCCGGCGCGGGCAGCCGGTGACAGCGCCTGGACGGCGAAACCCGGAGCCGCGCCAGGATCCTCTCGACCTCCCGGGGACAGGACACATCACCGTCGCGGGCACGCGCCTGCGCTACCGGAAGACCGGCGCCGGGGACCCAGTGCTTCTCCTGCACGGCATCGGCCAGAGCCTCGATGACTGGAGCGAGCAGCACGAACGTCTCTCGGCCCGCCGCACCGTTTACAGTGTGGACCTGCCCGGCTTCGCGTACTCCGACCGGCTCTCCGGACCGGCGACCTTGGCGAAGCTCGCTGACGTCCTGCCCGCCTTCCTCGACGCCCTTGGGGTGCACCAGCCGCTCCCCGTCATCGGCAACTCGCTCGGAGGCGCCGTCGCCATGAAGTTCGCTGCTGGCCATCCGCACCGCGTCTCCGCCCTGGTTCTGGCCAACAGCGCCGGATTCGGCCAGGACGTTGCACTGGTGCTGCGCCTGCTCACGGTCCGGCCGCTCGCTGCCCTGCTTATGCGTCCGGACGAGGCAGCTTCACGCCGGACCGTCCAGTCTGTCTTCTACAACAAGGCGCTGGTGACCGATGCCCGCGTCAACCATGCGTTCGCCCTGTCACAACGGGCCGCCCACCGCCAGACAGTCCTCGACATCGCCCGCGATCTCGGAACGATCGTCGGTATCAGGGCTGAATGGCGCACGGCCCTCGTTGAGGCCCTGGCGCAGTCGGACGTTCCAACGCTCGTGGTGTGGGGCGACCACGACCACATCCTCCCGTTCAGCCATCTCGGGGCAGCGGCCGCGGCGTTGCCACGCGCCGAGTCGCACGTCTTTTCGGATACGGGGCACATGCCCCAGATCGAGCGGCCTGATGAGTTCGCCGCGGTTGTGGAAGAGTTCCTCTCCCGGGCCATGGCGGGCCGCCAGACGGCAGGCATCTGATCCGGGACAGGCGAAAGGCGCATCTCTGACATGGAGGTGCGCCCTTCGTCTGACCCTGCGACGCCGAGGCTGTTCAGGCGTTCGAGACCTCGGTCGCCTTCGACCGGATGAACTCATGATCCTCCTGGGATATGACCGTCTCGCCGTGCTGCCCACTGGCAAGATCCTCGCCCGCCGCCTTGGAGACAACTGCGGTGATGGTCCGGGGAAGAATCTGGCAGCCGGGGTTGTCAATGAACCACTTACGCGTGGCAGGGTCCAGTCGGTCCCAATGGTCCTTAATGTGCATCTGGCGATGCCGCCTTCCTTCTCAGTGTGCGGTTCGGGGTGGAACATGGCGTGCTGCGAGGGAAAGCGGTGCTCCCCCAGCCCCTCAAGCTAGCGTCGTGCCAAGCAGGAAGACTAGGGCCATAATCCCCCCATTCAAGGAGGCCGGCCTAGCAATAGACTTCAAGTTCTCGGCGGAAAATTATTCCAAGCAAAATCATACTCAGAGGCCGGCGCGGAGGTCCACGGCCGGGCGACAGCCCAGGGGGCACAGATGCTGGTAATCGAATCGACGGTCGACGTCGTGGGATTGACGGGCCGTGACGTCACCGACTTCATGGTGGCCTGCACCGACGAGCAGTACCGTAGCTGGTGGCCGGGCACCCACCTCCAGCTCCACGTGCTGGGGCGGCCCACCGGCGGGGTGGGTGACGTGGTGGTGATGGACGAGTTTATTGGCCGGCGCCGGCTCCGTCTGCGCGGAGCCGTGGAGGCGGTCGAGCCGGGCCGCAGGCTGGTGTGGCGGTTCCGCAAGCTCGTGCCTCTCCCGGCGCGTCTGTCGCTGGAGCTCACCCCGGTACGCGGCGGGGTGTCGGTGCGCCACACGATCACCGCCGGGTGGCCGGGAATCGGCCGCGCGCTTGACCCGCTGCTGCGGCTGTACTTCACGCCCCGGTTCACTGCGGACCTGGATGCCCACGTGCGCACGGAGTTCCCATTGCTGCGGGACTATCTCCGGCCCGGTTCCGCATCCCGCACTGACAACTGACGGCCAGCCCCGGCCGGTCCCCCTGGCCGCCGCGCCATCGGCCGGTTCACCGGTTACGACGACGGCGGCCTCGCCGGCCGGGGCTGCTGAGCCATCACGCGGCCCTGCCCAGAAGACTCAGATCCCCCGTCTCCAGTTCCGACAATGCCCGGGCCTGGCTTAGCTGCCGGTAGACGGCAGGCCAGTCGCCGCGGACAGCCGCCGGTCGAGCCACTCTCAAGGGCAATTCCGGTGAATGAACGGGACACCCGGTTCCATGCATGAGGGCGCCCGGCGAGAACTGCACTTGCCGGGCGCCCCTCGAAATTCGGTTGATAAAGAGGCTATCGGTTGCTTGCCTTTGGCACTCCCATCCCCGGGTCGACTTGGTAGGGGCCGGCAGCGGATGGTCGTACATCAAAGTCGAAGACCGCTGTCGGAATGTAGACCGTGGAACAGGAATTGGGGATGTCCACAACGCCGGAGAGGCGCCCCTCAATGGGGACGGCACCGAGGATAACGTATGCCTGCTCCGGGCTGTAACCGAATTTGCTTAGGTAGTCGATGGCGTGAAGACATGCCCGCTGATAGGAGAGGTGCGAGTCAAGGTAGCGCTGTTCACCGTCCAGGGTCACCGAGGTGCCGGAGAACGCCAGCCACTGACTGAACTGCGGGTCGACGTGGCCGGGCATGAAGATGGCATTTTCGCTCACTCCGTAAGTTTCCATGCCGCCCTTGATCAGGTCCACCCTGAGATCCAAGAACCCGCCCATCTCGATGGCGCCGCAGAAAGTGATCTCTCCATCTCCTTGCGAGAAGTGCAGGTCACCCATGGACAGATTGGCTCCGTCCACGAACACGGGGTAGAAGATGCGTGTGCCCTTGGACATGTTCTTGATGTCCTGGTTTCCACCGTTTTCACGTGGAGGCGCGGTCCTGGCCGCTTCTGCCGCCACCCTGTCGAATTCCGACGGCGCAAGGTGTCCGAGGACCGCATGTGCGGCCTCGGGCGGAAGTGCCAGGGGTGGCACGCGGTTGGGGTTGGTGGCTATAAGATCGCCTTCGCGCTTGTTCCACTTTGCCAGCAGCTGGGCTGAGGGGGCCGTTCCCATCAGCCCGGGGTGGATCAGCCCGGTAAACGAAACACCCGGTACGTGCCGGGAAGTTGCGATTTGGCCGGTGAAGTCCCAAATGGCTTTGTATGCGTCTGGAAATTGTTCAGTGAGAAATCCGCCTCCGTTGCTGGTGGCGAAGATGCCGGTGTAGCCCCAGCCCTGTCCGGCCAGGGGTCCGGAATCCTCCTGCGGGATCGGGCCGACGTCCAGGATGTCAACGACCAGCAGGTCACCGGGTTTGGCGCCTTCGACAGCGAAGGGTCCGCTGAGTTTGTGCACCGTCAGCAGCGGGGCGTTAAGGATATCTTCCGCGGAGTCATCGTTCACGATCGCCCCGTCGAACCATTCGCGGCAGTCGACCCGGAATGATTCTCCTGGTTTGACCGTTGCGACTGGCGGAATGTCAGGGTGCCATCGGTTATGGCCGATCTTTTCCTGATCCTCGAACTTCTTGCTGGAGTCCAGGGAAAATATCTTTGCTGGCATTTCATCTCCTTTGAAGGGTGCCGCTTCCGGGCTGTTAGGGTCGCGGCAATTTCCGATGTAACGGGTTGGATGAATATGACTGGACACGACGGGGGGTGCCTGGAATCTGCGAGTTCACAATCTCAGGTTCGGATGCACTGCGCTGAGTAGAGTCAATGAGCCGGAACGCCGGGGAACCCGCCTTGGATAGATGCGGTGCACTGATCATCCTGCGGGCTGGTTTGCCGCAGGATGGGCATGCCAGTGAATCCGGAGCCTCCCCGATCCGGTGGGATGCTTCGAAGGGCGAGTCGTCGGGGCATCGGTACTCATAGATGGCCATGGAATGGTTCCTCTCTGCCCCGGGGCAACTGTGTCAAGCGGCCTGGACCGCGTTCGCGGCTGGACCGCGTTGAGCGCTGCTTCGCATCGACTTCCGTCCCAGGAGGAATGCAGCCGCCAGCGAGACGGCGGCCACTGCCGCGACCAATACCGCGAGTGTGTTGTTGGTCTCGTAGCGGTCGAGCAGCAGGAAGAACGCCGGGATGGTGCCAGTCAGATGACTGATGAACACTGTGAACCAGCCCGTCATCTTGGTCAGGGATGATTTGTTCAGCCCCAGAAGAAGGAAGAAAAGGAACCAGAGTACAGCCCACACCCACCAGATGACGCCAAAGACCGGATCGGCTACCAAGCTGAATTGCAGGTACCCGACGACAACTGCGCAAGCGGCAACGAAGAGCGAAAACCATCCAAGGCCTTCGCCGCTGATGCCTGTCATCTGAAGCACGCCGACATACAAATAGGTGAAGCCAAAAAGATACAGCCCGGCGGCGCCAAAGATTACCGACGGGTTGCCATTGGCTTGAATAATGATGATTGTGGGGAAGACCACTTGCATGGTTCCCACTAAGAAATTAAGGATAGCGGCCGACTTGCCCGGGATGACACCGACGAGCATCAGTCCGTTGATGAATAGAACTGCTCCTACGTAAAGCAAACCCACGCTGCCCATGTCAGCTCCATCGACATATGAATAAAAAGTGCAGTACTGGAATTCCCCGCAGTTGTGGCGGGCGACAGGGACGCATTTGCCCGCCTGCCCCTGAGATCGGTATACGCCTAAAGGATGGCCGTCGCCTGCGCCCCGGTATAGGGACTTTAGGCCTACACCGGGGCAGGGAGCGCGGGGAGAAGCTACGCGACCGGCACCGGCAGAGAATCCCGGGTTACAGGAGCCTGCCCAGGCCTAAGCCGGTGGCGGCGGCCGCTAAAGACAGGATCAGTGTTCCCAGGCTATAGACGACGGCCAGACCGCTGCGCCGGGACTGAATCAGTCGGATGGTTTCTACGCTGGCAGTGCTGAACGTGGTGTATCCGCCCAGGAAACCCGTGCCGAGAATGGTCTGCCATTCCGCCGGAACCCGGGCGGTCAACACCGCGCCGGCGAGCACACCCAGCAGGAAAGAGCCGCCCACGTTGATAGCCATCGTTGACAGGGGCAATGGAGTCGGCACTTTGGGCCTCACGACACTGTCAAGAATGAATCGCGTCCCGGCCCCGGCAGCGCCGGCCAGAGTCAGCAGAAGTATGGTCATGGATTCTCCTCCTTGAGAAGGTCCCGATTTCGGGGAGTCTTCGTTTCCGAAGCAGCGCGGCGCGCGAGAGTCCTCCTGTCGAACGACGCGCCGCACCAGATCCCGGCCCAGCTGGCGAGTGCGCCGCCGAAAAGGCTCAGAGCCAAGTACAGCGCTGCACTCGAGTTGTCTTCCAGCGCCACAAGCAGCACCGATTCGAGCGCCAGAGCACTGTAGGTCGTGAAACCGCCAAGGAAACCTGTGCCGAGCAGAAGCCGAAGGCTACGTCGTATGCCAACGTCTGGTCCGCGGCGGTGGAGCGCCTCCAGCAGTGCTCCGAGGGCCAAGGCCCCTGACAAATTGATGAGCAGCGTGGCGAGCGGCCATCCGGACGGGGCCGGAACCGCCTCCTCAAGCCCATGACGCGACAGAACGCCGGCTCCTCCGCCAAACATGACCAGCGCGATATAGGAAGCTCTCAGGCCGTATCGCTCTGGCTTCCTTGGTAAGGGAACGGCGGCCTGCGCGCCGAACCCATCCACGGGACCTGCCCCGCCGGCACTCATCAGGGAATCCGCTCCGCCTGGAACCAGTGCTGCGGAATCACGGAACCGGCCCAAGGACTGAAGCGGTTGCCCCGAAAGTGATCTCCTTCCGGCCGGAATCCAGGCCGGCACTGCATGCCCAGCGGACGGTTTCGAGGCGCACTGGCACGGACTTTGCCGTGGGCGTCCCGCTCACATCTGCCACGAAATCCAGCGGCGCCAGAAGGTTTGTTTTCGGGCAGCGGGCGGCGGCACATCCCACCGGCGTCAAGGCCACCGTGCGGAAGTTCTCTGCGCTTCGTTCCACGTCGTCGCGGGGCTGGGACCGTATCCACCCCCGTCCCACCGGGCAGGCCCATCGGCAGCATGCCTCGTGCCTGGAAAAGCGCTCGGTCCCCGCCGATGCGGATGGGCAAGTAGTCGTCGGCCAGATGGTTCGCCCTGCCCGCAGGTCCGCGCACAGTCCGCGGATTACAGCATTCCAGCCAGCCGGCTTCCGGAGACGGGTTGATCACCACAGTAATGGCGCCGTCCTGCTTAGCCTTCTCCCGTGCGGTGAGCATACGTGGTTGATCACCGCCCGGGGCCCGTCCGGCGATCAGAATCAGTTCTTGATGGCGACGGTCCTCCAGACTGACCAAGCCCTTGCCGACGCCGAGGGCTGCTGTCAGGTCGTTACCGCCGGACTCCTGGCACATCTTGAAACAGTCCGTCAGGCTGTTGGTGCCGAGGCCCGGGACCAACAACTGGCAGCCAAACGCGGCCTCGCTGGAGGTCCGGCCTGAAGTGTAGAAGATCGCCCCATCCGGGCCGTGCAGGCCGCGCAGCTGCTCCTCAATAGCACCAAAGGCTTCATCCCAGCTGACCGGGCGGTAGTCGGTGGCGCCGCCGTCCTGCATTGAATGCTGGCCCTGCCTCGGTGCCTCTTCCGCCATGCTGGTCACATCCGCCCGGCCACAATTGACATTCGCCTAGACTGCTTGTCCTGCCATCTTAGAAACTGTGTGGCTCTGAGGGAACTGCAGCCACATCTGCCAACGGGCGGTAAACAAAGAATTGGTTCAAGCTGCGGCGTGGAACGCCACAGCCCAAGGAAATGTCCCCCTCGCCGCCCACAACATGCCGGGACCTTCACCCTGCATCACAGCGGCAGACCTCTGTGAGGAGGCGGCATCCCAAGACTCAATCGCTAGCGGAGCAGCTGGAGCCGCTGCCCGTCGCGGCCCTTGAACCCGGTACAGCGGTGTGAGCAGCGCGTCCTGCAGCTCCGCTAATGCCTTCGGGGACGTCTAGGTCAACGTCCATGGCCAGCAATGCCCGGCTGAAGAAGTTTCGGGCGACCGCAGCCACGGTGACGTCGGCGATCCCTCGGGCGCTGAAACCGAAGCCGCGCAGTCGCGGCGCGTCTCTTTCGGCCGCATCTGTGGGACTCCAAGACGAGGTAGGCCTCCGGGTTCAGGCTCATGGCCTTTGTGTGGCTCGGCACTGACTCTCCTGGTACTGGAGGCCGCGATTCTGACTCATTTTGGCCGTCGGTCTAGCGCCTGTAAATGAATCACCCGACCACCGCAAATGATCTCGGAAGAGACTGAACGATCTGCAAATCGGTGATCACCGCTGACGCTCCGCTTTCGGGGCGTGCTCAGCATCAGCCACTCGATGCTGTTACTACAGCACGCCTTGGTTCTATCAGTGCGACAACAGCCGTGGCATGATTCCTGCCGATTGCGCCGCTGATGCGGTGACCGGGCGTGGGAGGATCGAGCCATGGAAAACTCCCCCGAGGTCCTCCGTTATGCGGCCTTTTCCACGACGCCGGACGGCGGCAATCCTGCCGGGCTGGTCCTGGATGCCCGCCACCTGGATGAAGCCGGGATGCTGGCGGTGGCAGCCGCAGTCGGGTATGCCGAAACGGCCTTTGTGACCGAGCAGGGCGTCGACGGCGACCCGCGACGGAGCCGGGTTCGGTACTTTTCGCCGATCGCCGAGGTGCCGTTCTGTGGCCATGCGACGATTGCCCTGGCCGTGGCGTTGAGCGCTCGCGACGGGGCGGGATCCTTCACCTTCGACACCCCTGTCGGCCCGGTCGTCATCGAGACAGCAGGCGAAGGCACCGACATCACCGCATCGTTTACTGCCGTTGAGCCGCGGCTGGCCGAATTCGACGACGCCGTCCTGGCTGAACTGCTCGGATTGCTCGGCGTCGGGCCGGGCGATCTCAATCCGGCCTATCCGCCGCGGATCGCGTATTCGGGAAACTGGCATCCGGTGCTGGTCTTCGCCGACCGTACCCTTTTCGATTCCTTTGGCTTCGATCCGGATGCAGTGCGCCGCCTTATGGACGAACAAGGCTGGGCCGCAACGGTGACCGTCCTGCACCGGACTGCAGAGGGCGAATTCGAAGCCCGGAATCTGTTCCCGGTGGGCGCCATCACGGAGGACCCTGCAACAGGGGCCGCCGCGGCCGCGGTCGGCGCCTACCTGCGCATCCTGGGACTGGTCGAGCCCCCGTCGAGGGTCCTGATCCACCAGGGACGGCACGTCGGCCGGCCGGGCCTACTCACCGTGGACATTCCCGCTGCCGGCGGAATAGTGGTCAGCGGCACGGCCGTCCGGATCCCCGTCCCCTAGGGGCACAGATGCTTGTGATCGAACGGGGTGGGTGTCGCGGGGTTGACGGCGTTGTGGAGGCGGTCGACTCAGCGGCCACGGTGCCCCAACTGGTCGGTGCGGGTGGCGTGCGTCCCGCGGGAACGCACGCCGGTTCACGTCAACGGGCTGCCCGCCACCGTATAATCTGAGCATGCCGATCACGCGCCTCGACCGAGGCTTCCATGCCCTGCAGTCCCCCCTCGAGCAGTGCGGGAGCGTTCTGTGAGCGGCGGTCTCGTCGCGCTGCTGGATGACGTCGCAGCCCTGGTCCGCATAGCGGCCGCCTCGGTGGACGACGTCGCTGCCGGGGCGGCGAAGGCGGGAGCCAAGGCCGCCGGTGTGGTGATCGACGACGCCGCCGTTACCCCGCAGTACGTCTCGGGGGCGGACCCGTCCCGCGAACTGCCTATGATCAGGCGGATCTTCTGGGGCTCGCTCCGGAACAAGCTTTTCATCATCCTGCCGGCGCTGCTGCTCATCAGCGCCTTCATCCCGGGGGTTATCCCATTCATCCTCATGGCGGGCGGCACCTACCTCTGCTACGAGGGTGCCGAAAAGGTCTGGCACAAGTTCCGCGGCCACCACGAGGCCGACGAAGAGAAGCCGGCGGTCGAACGGGGTCCGGAGGCGGAGGCTAAGGTCACCAAGGGCGCCATCACCACCGACTTCATCCTGTCCTGCGAGATTATGGTCATCTCGATGAACGAGGTGGCCGACGAGTCCTTGTTGGCCCGGGCGCTCATTCTGTTCGTCGTCGCGGTCCTGATCACGGTGCTCGTCTACGGAGCCGTCGCACTCATTGTCAAGATGGACGACATCGGCCTGCACCTGGCCGCCAAGGACTCCGCGGGCTCCCAGCGATTCGGCGAATTGCTCGTCAAGGGGATGCCCTCAGTGCTCGCCGCAATCACCCTCGTCGGGACAATCGCCATGCTTTGGGTCGGTGGCCACATCATGCTGCAGGGAGCATACGACCTCGGCTGGCACGCGCCCTATGACTTCGTCCATGTCCTCGAGGCCCCTTTCGCGGGGATCCCGGTGGCGGGCGGCTTCCTGGCCTGGCTCGTGAACACCCTGTGCTCGGCCGTCCTCGGCCTCGCCTGGGGCCTCATCGTCATGGCTGTCGTGGGCCCGCTGCTGAAAGTGCTGCCGTTCGGCAAAAAGAAGGGCGGGCACGAAGCGGGCGACGTCCGCGCCGATGTCGCCGGCTCTCAGCCGACGAAACGTAGCTCCGATCCCGCCTCCTAAGCTTTAACTTTCAGACGCCCCATCCCCGTCCCGGCCCAGCCTAGCCGCCAAGCGCCCTTGCCCCAGCCGTTGCGATTCTCCTATCGCACGCCTTGCACTTCTCCCTCTCAGACGCTGGCTGACGGTGACTTCTTGGAGGTTGGCACCATGAATCAGTGGTTCAGTTCTTGGGGTTCAAAACAAGGGCCGCACCACGGCGTAATGCCTGACAGTGCGGCCCTCGTTCTTCTGCCACGCTAGGACAGCTGGGCGGAGAATTTCTCGGCAGTCATCGGGGTGGAGAACATCAAATTGATGCCCCCCAGCAAAAAGCCCTGCACCCCGAAGGGTGCAGGGCACTTTCGCCTGCAGGTCAGAAGTCCCAGTCGTCATCCTCAGTATTGACAGCCTTACCAATGACATAAGAAGACCCTGACCCCGAGAAGAAGTCGTGGTTCTCATCAGCGTTCGGCGACAGGGCCGAGAGGATGGCCGGGTTCACATCGGTGACGGAGGCCGGGAACATGGCCTCGTAGCCGAGGTTCATCAGCGCCTTGTTGGCGTTGTAGTGCAGGAACTTCTTGACATCCTCGGCCAGGCCGACGGAGTCGTAGAGGTCGTGCGTGTACTGGACCTCGTTCTCGTACAGCTCGAAGAGCAGTTCGAAGGTGTAGTCCTTGATCTCCTGCTTGCGCTCCTCGGACAGGCCTTCCAGGCCCTTCTGGAACTTATAGCCGATGTAGTAGCCATGCACGGCCTCATCGCGGATGATCAGGCGGATCAGGTCAGCCGTGTTCGTCAGCTTGGCCCGTGAGGACCAGTACATCGGAAGGTAGAAGCCCGAGTAGAACAGGAAGCTCTCCAGCAGCGTCGAGGCCACCTTGCGCTTCAGGGGATCGTCGCCCTGGTAGTAGTCCATGACGATCTGGGCCTTCTTCTGAAGGTTTGCATTCTCGGTGGACCAGCGGAATGCCTCGTCGATCTCCTTGGTGGAGGCCAGCGTGGAGAAGATGGAGGAGTAGCTCTTGGCGTGCACGGACTCCATGAAGGCGATGTTCGTGTAGACGGCCTCTTCATGCGGGGTGATCGCGTCCGGAATTAGCGAGACGGCGCCGACGGTGCCCTGGATGGTGTCCAGCAGTGTCAGGCCGGTGAACACGCGCATTGTGAGCTGCTGCTCGTCCGGGGTCAGCGTCGCCCACGACTGGACGTCGTTGGACAGCGGGATCTTCTCCGGCAGCCAGAAGTTGTTTACCAGGCGGTTCCAGACGTCAACGTCCTTCTCGTCCTGGATGCGGTTCCAGTTGATCGCGTCAACATGGGTGAGAAGCTTTACTTTTGCTGTCATGACTCCGACTCGCTTTCTGAAGAGAGACTGGGTTTGGCTGAGTCCTCGACGCAGAAGCTGCAGTCGGCTTTCTCGATGCCTTTGTTGGTGTGATGTCTGGTGTGGGCGCTGCGCTGGCTGGAAGGCATCGGACGGCCCTTCCGTACTGCTGACATTTTCGCACGGGTTTCCGCACTTGCCTTCTTCCCGAAGTTCGGGTTGCCCTCCCCCGTTCTCGCCTCTGACAGCGCCTTGCGGGCAGCCTCTGTCATCGAGTGGCCGAACCCCGGATGCTCGGGTCCAAACTTTTCGAAGTTCGGGTTGTCCGCGCCGGAATACGTTCCCTTGCGTTCCTCCGCCCACTTCTGCCGCTGCTCCAAGCTGTGTTTCGCCCCGTAGAAGGGGTTCTCCGCTCCTGGCCGGCTTAGCCCCTTGCGACCCGTGCTCCTGATGCGCGCGGCTTCACGCTGCTCTTCCGTCCATACAACGCCGGTCGGCCCCAGACCGCCATCCGCAAGATTCAGCAGCCGGTCCCCCTCGCGTCGCAGGTAGCTGATCCACTCGACTTCGGCCTGCCCCAGTTCGGGCAACCCCTCAATCCAGTCCAACTCATCTGCGATGACGTCCGACGGGTCGTGCTTCCGAAGCCAATCGTAGAAGGGCGTTTTGCGCCCCTCTGCGGCGACTCGGAGGTGTTGATGGAAACGACGACTGGCCGTCTTGGTGGTGATACCGATGTACCTGTACTCGAACTCCCGCCGAAGCCGGATGCCGTAGACCAAGCCGCCCACCGCCGTCGTCGTTTCCATCATTTCATCCCCTAATGAAAATCAACCTATTTCAGTTGATTACAACATACACGAGACACAATTTTCCACCTCAGTCCCTTCCAGCGCGAGCTGGCGGAGGCGGATGTAGTAGATGGTCTTGATGCCCTTTTTCCAGGCGTAGATCTGGGCCTTGTTGATGTCGCGCGTGGTGGCGGTGTCCTTGAAGAACAGCGTCAGGGACAGGCCCTGGTCCACGTGCTGGGTGGCGGCGGCGTAGGTGTCGATGACCTTCTCGTAGCCGATCTCGTACGCGTCCTGGTAGTACTCCAGGTTGTCGTTCGTCAGGTACGGCGCCGGGTAGTACACGCGGCCCAGCTTGCCTTCCTTGCGGATCTCGATCTTGGACGCCACCGGGTGGATCGAGGAGGTGGAGTTGTTGATGTAGGAGATCGAGCCCGTCGGCGGAACGGCCTGCAGGTTCTGGTTGTAGATGCCGTGCTCCATGACGGACGCCTTCAGCTCGCGCCAGTCATCCTGCGTGGGGATGTGGATGTTCTGGAACAGCTCCGCGACCTTGGCGGTCTGCGGGACCCATTCCCGGTCCGTGTACTTGTCGAAGAACTCACCCGAGGCGTACTTGGACTTCTCGAAGCCGCCGAAGGTCTGGCCGGTCTGGATGGCCAGCTTGTTGGAGGCGCGGACCGCGTGGAACACCACCGAATAGAAGTAGATGTTGGTGAAGTCAATGCCTTCTTCGGAGCCGTAGTGCACCCGCTCGCGGGCCAGGTAGCCGTGCAGGTTCATCTGGCCAAGGCCGATGGCATGGCTCTGGTCGTTGCCGCGGGCGATCGAGGGCACCGAGGTGATGTTGGACATGTCCGAAACAGCCGAGAGCGAGCGGATGGCCGTCTCGATGGTCAGGCCGAAGTCCGGAGAGTCCATGGCCTTGGCGATGTTCAGCGAACCCAGGTTGCAGGAGATGTCCTTGCCGGTCTGGTCGTAGGACAGGTCATCGTGGTACGTGGTGGGCTGGGAGACCTGGAGGATCTCCGAGCACAGGTTGGACATGATGATCTTGCCGTCGATCGGGTTTTCCCGGTTCACGGTGTCCTCGAACATGATGTACGGGTAGCCGGATTCGAACTGGATCTCGGCGAGGGTCTGGAAGAACTCGCGCGCCTTGATCTTGGTCTTCTTGATCCGGGAATCGTCCACCATCTCGTAGTACTTCTCGGTGACCGAGACGTCGGAGAACGGCATCCCGTAGACGCGTTCGACGTCGTACGGCGAGAACAGGTACATGTCCTCGTCCTTCTTGGCCAGCTCGAAGGTGATGTCCGGGATCACGACGCCGAGCGAGAGGGTCTTGATGCGGATCTTCTCGTCGGCGTTCTCGCGCTTGGTGTCCAGGAAGCGGTAGATGTCCGGGTGGTGGGCGTGCAGGTACACCGCGCCGGCACCCTGGCGGGCACCGAGCTGGTTGGCGTAGGAGAAGCTGTCCTCGAGGAGCTTCATCACGGGGATGACGCCGGAGGACTGGTTCTCGATCTGCTTGATCGGCGCGCCGACCTCGCGGATGTTGGTCAGTGCGAAGGCCACGCCGCCGCCGCGCTTGGAGAGCTGCAGGGCGGAGTTGATGGAACGGCCGATCGACTCCATGTTGTCTTCGATGCGGAGCAGGAAGCAGGAGACCAGCTCGCCGCGCTGGCGCTTGCCGGCGTTGAGGAAGGTCGGGGTGGCCGGCTGGAAGCGGCCCTCGATGATCTCATCGACCATCTGCAGCGCGAGCTGCTCGTCGCCGCGGGCCAGGTGCAGGGCCACCATGCAGACGCGGTCCTCGTAGCGCTCCAGGAAACGCTTTCCGTCGAAGGTTTTCAGCGTGTAGGAGGTGTAGAACTTGAAAGCGCCCAGGAACGTCTCGAAGCGGAACTTCTTCTTGTACGCGCGGTTGTAGAGATCGCGGATGAAGTTCATCGTGTACTGGTCGAGGGTCTCGCGCTCGTAGTACTCGTTCTTGACGAGGTAGTCGAGCTTTTCCTCGAGGTCGTGGAAGAACACGGTGTTGTTGTTCACGTGCTGCAGGAAGTACTGGTGCGCGGCCTCGCGGTCAGCCTCGAACTGGATCTCCCCGTTCGGGCCGTAGAGGTTCAGCATGGCGTTGAGCTCGTGGTAGCCCAGGCCCTGGAAGGCCGCCGGCATGACCGGCTTCTCACCGGGGACGGTGTGCTTCTCGACGGCTACTTCTGTTCTTGCGACAGTCGTGTCCAAAATTCTTCCAATCCTTGTTGTACACGGCTGACGTCTTCCGGCGTCCCCATGAGTTCGAATCGATATAGGTGCGGGACCTGGCATTTGGCGGCGATGATGTCGCCCGCCATGCAGTAGTTGTCCCCAAAGTTCGTGTTCCCCGCCCCGATCACGCCCCGGAGCTGTTGCCGGTTGCGCGGATCGTTCAGGAAGCGGATGACCTGCTTCGGAACGGATCCTTCTCCCCCGGTGCCGCCGTAGGTGGGAAGCACCAGCACGTAGGGTTCGGTGGCCACGAGCGCGGGTTCCCGCCCATGGAGCGGGATCCGGGCCGCGTCGACGCCGAGCTTCCGAATGAAGCGTGCGGTGTTCTCCGAGGAGGAGGAGAAGTAAATGAGGTTGCTGCCGGTGGTCCGGGGAGCGTTTGAGTTCGGAGCGTCTGAGGTCCGGGCGTCTGCCGTCACCGCCCCGGCGCCGGCTGTCGGCGTCGTGGCGGCTGGTGCCAGTGCCATGGACTCGCTCACCTCATCTGACGTGGTTTTTGCTCGAAGCGGTTCAGGCTACGGCGACGGCGTAGGCCTGCGCCAGTTCTTCGATCTTGTCGGGGCGGAAACCGGACCAGTGGTCCTGGTCGGTGACGACAACCGGGGCCTGCATGTAGCCGAGGGCCTTCAGGCGCTCGAGGGCATCCGCATCCTGCGAGATGTCGACGCTCTGGTAGGTGATGCCCTTCTTATCCAGCGCGCGGTATGTCGCGTTGCACTGAACACAGGCCGGCTTCGTGTAAACCGTTACGGTCATGGTCCCTGTCCCCTTTGTTGAAGTCTTTGGTACTGCGAAATGTGTACTGCCCTGGAGCTGCGGCTGTTGAGCTGAGTCTCGGGTGCCAGTGGTCCGGGCGGGCCTCTCCGGGACAGGAATCCTGATCCGATACTGGCCTTGCCTAACGAGCACTGCTGCTCCGCTGGAACTGTATGTCGATACTACATGTAGTGCAAGAGCCCGATGTGGACCCCAAGATGATGTATTACAAGTATGTCATTTTATGCACCGACAGTCCACAGGCAGGGCGCCTCAAAATGTCCGTATTTCCGGCGTTTTGCCGGACGAAATCCACAGGCTGTGGAGTACCTTTGCACAATTAACTCCCCTGCGTGTCGTCCGGAAGACGGCGTGTCGCGTCCCGGACCTACAGCGGTCCGGTGTGCGGCAAACCACTAGATGTGGTGTCCGGTAACACGCGGAAGGCGGGCACCCAGGGGTGCCCGCCTTCCGGAGCGTGAGGCGCCTAACAGCTGCCGCTGTGGGGGCAGCTATCGCTGCCTACCCGTCGGCCTCCGGCCTGCTGCAGAGGATCTGCTCCACGCCCGTCCGGCGTTCGGTGAAGCTGCGCAGCGCGCCCACGAGGTAGAGCCGCCAGACCCGGGCTATCTCCTCGCCCATCATTGCGACGGCGGCCGCATGGTTCTCCTCGAACCTCGCGTACCAGGCCTCGAGGGTCAGTACGTAGTCCCGGCGCATGCCCTGCACGCCCTCGACCTCCAGGCCGGCGTCCTCCAGGAAGCCCAGCGTTTCCCCCACCGGCCGCATGTGCATGTCCGGGGCGATGAAGGATTCGATGAACGGCCCGCCGCCGGGGTGTTTGCCGCACCGGGACATCTGCTGGACCAGCACGCGGCCGCCGGGCGTGACGTTGGTGAACAGCGCGGTGGCGTAGAGCGGGTAGTTCCGCTGGCCGACGTGTTCGCCCATCTCCAGGGAGGCGACGGCGTCGAATGGCCCGTCCGGGATTTCCCGGTAGTCCTGGATCCGGATCTCCACGTGCCCTTCGAGGCCGCGGTCGCGGATGCGGGCGTCGATGAACGCTTTCTGTTCGCCGGACAGGGTGACGCCGACCACCTCTGCACCGTAGTGCTGCGCGGCGTGCAGGCTCAGCGATCCCCAGCCGCAGCCCACGTCCAGCAGCCGCATCCCCGGTTTGAGGCCGATTTTGCGGCAGACCAGGTCCAGTTTGTCCCGCTGCGCGTCCTCAAGACCGTAGCCCTGCGCAGCGTCCGCCCGCGGGCCCGTCCAGTACCCGCTGGAGTAGGCCATCTGCGGATCCAGGATCAGCGCGTAGAAATCGTTGCTGAGGTCATAGTGGTGGCTGATCGCAGCGCGGTCGCGGATCAGGCTGTGCAGCCTGCCCTTGACCCTGGCCTGGCTGGCCGGCGGCGGGGGCGGCGCCCCGAGCGCCCCCGCGGCGCGGGCAATCCGCGCAACGCCGGCCAGCACCGCAGGGGTGGGGCGGACGCCGGAGAGGCCCCGGTCCCGGACCACCTTCCAGAGGTGCTCGAGCACGGAGTTGAGGTCGCCGTCGACGTCCAGGTCCCCGGTGACGTAGGCCTGGGCGGCGCCGAGCTCCCCGGGCGCCCATAGCAGCCGCCGGACGGCGTCCGGTGAGTTCAGCCGGACCACCGGAGCGCCGGCGGGGCCGGCCTCGCTGCCGTCCCAGACCACGAGCCGGACCGGGAGGTCCCCGCCGGCCAGCGGCCGCAGGACCTCCTCGATCAGCGCCGCAAGCGGCGCCGTCATGCGCCGGATCCGCTGGCAGCCTCGCCTGCTGTCCCGCGGTCCAGCACGATCTGCTGCACGTCGAGGTAGCCGGTCTCGAAGCCCGCGCGGGAGTAGCAGAGGTAGAACAGCCACATGCGCTGGAAGATTTCGTCGAAGCCCAGTGCCTGGACGTCGGCGGAGCGGGCCATGAAGCGCTCCTCCCAGAGCCGCAGCGTCTGGGCGTAGTGCTCCCCCATCGCGAGGCGTTCGCGCACCCGCAGTCCGGTCTGCTTCTCCGTGATGTCCTCGATGGCCCGCACGGAGGGAATGACGCCGCCCGGGAAGATGTACTTGTGCACCCAGGTGTAGCTGGAGCGGGTGGCCAGCAGCCGGTCGTGCGCGATGGTGATGGCCTGGATGGCGACCTTCCCGCCCGGGGCCAGGACCCGTTCGATCGTCTGGAAGTAGGTGGCCCAGTACTCGAAGCCCACGGCCTCGATCATCTCCACGGACACGACGGCGTCGTACTCGCCCTCCACCGCGCGGTAGTCCTTGAGCTCGATCGTGACGGCATCGGTGTAGCCGGCGTCGGCAACGCGCTTGCGGGCCAGTTCCTGCTGCTCGCTGGAGAGGGTGACGGAGTAGACGGTGGCGCCGCGCTGGGCGGCGCGGAGGGCAAGCTCGCCCCAGCCGGTGCCGATTTCCAGCACCCGGGTGCCGGCACCGACGCCGGCTTTGTCCAGCAGGCGGTCGATCTTGGCCTGCTGCGCGGCGGCCAGGCCGTTCCAGGCGACGCCCGTCAGCGCCTCGCCGGACTCCGGGAAGATCGCGCTGGAGTAGGTCATGGTGTCGTCGAGGAAGGTGCCGAAGAGCTCGTTGGAGAGGTCGTAGTGCCGGGAGATGTTCGAGCGGGTGTTCTGCTCGGTGTTGCGTTCCTTCCGCGGCTGGCGCGGCAGGTAGAGCGCTCGGAGTTTCTGCAGCGGCTCCGGCACCAGCGTTCCCACGCGGGCGGCAAAGACCTCCATGACGGCGGTGAGGTCATCGGCGTCCCACTCTCCGGCCATAAACGACTCCCCCAGGCCGATCAGGCCGCCGTCGCCGAGCCGGGCCGCGAACGCCTCGGGACGGTTCAGGGTCATCACGGGGTGGCTCTGCCCGGGGGTGGCCGGCTTGCCCAGGACGGTGCCGTCCGGGTAGCGGACCTCCAGCGGCAGCCGGCGGACCGCGGCCTTGAAGATGGCCTCGGCAACCCGGCCGGCCACGGCGACCTTCAGTCCGGAGGGGACGGTGGCGACGCTGGGCCAGATGCCGGCGTCGACCACGGCGGGCGGCTGCGGGACGATGTAGGGGGCTGCGGCCTCATTGGCCCGGCGTGCAGCGCCGGATCCGGTCGCGTCGGTCATAGTCACTGGACTGCCTCCTGTGAAGGGTGGTGTGGTCGTTTGATGAGGGGCAGCCGGCGTGCCCACAGCTTGATTCCCTGCCAGCGGATCTGCGCCGAGACGCGCAGGGGTGACAGCGGGACCGCGAGCGCCGTGGCGAGGATGTTCCGCACGGTGGCGTGGTGGCGTTCGCCGTCCACGCTGGCGATGAAGGGCTGCTGCCCCTCGCGCTCGAGGACGATCGAGACGGCGAGCCGGTCGCCGGGTTCCGGCAGTTTCATGCGGTACTGGCCCTCGACGTCGTTGAAGGGTGAGACGTAGAACGCCTTGGGAACGCTGGCCCGGCCGGCGTCGTCCGTTTCGAGAAGGTAGCAGTGCCGTTCGCCGTACGTGTTGTGGACCTCGGCGAGGACGCAGCGCAGTTCCCCGGCGGCGTTGTGGCACCAGAACAGGCTCAGCGGATTGAACACGTGCCCGAAGACCCGGGCGCTGGCGAGCATGGTGATCCGGCCGCCGTCGAGGTCAATCCCCCGGGTGGCCAGGAACGCCTCGACGTTGCCGCGGAGCGTGCCGGCCGGGTCGCCGAGGTGGTCCGCGGCGCTGAAGCCTGCGAGCGGGCGGAGCAGGCGGGGCAGCACGGGGAGCCGGTCGACGTCGATGTACCAGCTGTAGCTGCGGTAGGTGAACGCGTTTTTCAGCGGGGTGCGCCGCACATGCGCGATGGAGGTTCGGTAGATGGCAGCTGTGGCGCTCATGAGCCCTCCGCGGGGACGGTCTGCAGGTCCGGGTCCAGGGAAACCGTATCAAGCGCGACGCCGGCGTCGTCCCACTCGCGTCCCAGCCGCGCCGCGGCCCGGACCCCGGAGAGGGCGCCGTCCTCGTGGAAACCCCAGCCGTGGTAGGCGCCGGCGAAGGCCAGCCGGCCGTCGCCGAGCGCGAGGATCCGCTGCTGCGCCTTCAGGGAGTCAGGGGTGTACTGGGGGTGCTCGTAGACCATGCGCTCGATCACCGTATTGTCCTCAATCAGCTCGGATTCGCCCAGGCTGACAATGTAGCGCCCGCCGTCCGCCGGGGCCAGCCGCTGCAGCCGGGTCATGTCGTAGCTGACCAGGACGTTGTCCGGCCGGGCATCGCAGGAGGGCAGCCGGTAGTTCCAGGACGCCTTGGCGTTGTCGCTGGACGGCAGCACGGCGGCGTCGCGGTGGAAGACGGTGTGGTTGACCGAGTACGGCATCCCGCCGAGCGCGTCCCGCTCGGCAGCCGAGGCGTCGGTGAGCATGCCCAGGGCCTGGGCCGGGTGGGTGGCGATCACGACGGCGTCGAAGGTCTCGGTGCTGACGTCACCCTTGCCGCGGCTGATGGTGAGTTCCACACCCTCGGCGTGGCGGCGCACTCCGGTGACCGGGCTGGAGAGGCGGATGTCCGGCAGTGTGGCGGCGAGCTTGTCCACGTACGTGCGCGAGCCGCCGGTGACGGTGCGCCACTGGGGTGAGCCCGAGACGCCGAGCAGGCCGTGGTGGCCCAGGAAGGTGAAGAGGTAGCGGGCCGGGTAGGCCAGGGCGGTGGTGGGGTCGCAGGACCAGACGGCGCTGACAATCGGGGTCATGAAGTGCGAGATGAAGTAGCTGCTGAACTTCTCCCGCGCCAGGAACTCACCAAGGGTCAGCTCCGGCTCCGCAGTGATTTCCCCGGCAGCATTCTTCCCCGCTGTGTTCTCCCCGGCCGTGTTCTCCCCGGCGGGAGCGTCCTCGGCGAGCAGGGCGCGGGCCTTGCGGTAGAAGCGCATCACCTCGAGCAGCATCAGCAGGTAGCGTCCGCGCAGCAGCGTGGCGGGCCGGGGAAGGATGCCGCGGCCCTTTGCCCGGGCGCCCGCGTATTCCAGGCCGCAGCCGTCGCAGCGGACGGACATGCTCATTTCCGAGTCCTGGGTTTCAATGCCCAGTTCGGCGAAGAGCCGCAGCAGCGTGGGGTAGGTCCGTTCGTTGTGAACGATGAAGCCGGTGTCGATCCCGAGCACGGGCCCGCCAACCTGCGGCACGTCGTGGGTGTGGGCATGCCCGCCCAGCCTGGTATCGGATTCGAACAGGGTCACGGAGTCCTGCCGGTTCAGCACGTAGGCGGCGGTCAGTCCCGCCACACCGCTGCCAATCACGGCTACGCGCCGGCCCTCGGGAATCCCTGCTGCATCTGACACTGATCTGCTCCTGTTGGCTGGTACATCGATTGCCTGGATCGTCCGGGTGAATCGTCTTATGGACAATTCGTCGCGGCAGGGCCGCCGGATGTGTGCGACTTTCCACCTTTTCGTTTCGAACCAATGTGCCAGAATGAAGCGGGATTGCGGTCCCGCCTCACCGGAACCTGCGAAGGGCAGCCCCTTGATCAACCCCGTCCATCTGCGGACCCTCGTCGAAGTCACCCGGCTGGGATCCTTCGCGGCGGCCGCCACCCGGCTCGGCTACACGGCGTCGGCCGTTTCCCAGCAGATGTCCGCCCTGGAACGCGACACCGGCGTCGAGCTGTTCCAGCGCTCGGCCCGCAGCATTCAGCCCACCGAAGCGGCCCTGGTCATGACCCGGCACGCGGCCAAGGTCCTCACCGACATCGATGCGCTCATGGCGGCGGCCTCGCGCACCGGGGACACCGCCCGGCAGGAGCTCCGGCTGGGCATCTTCCCCAGCCTGGCAACCTATGTGCTGCCGCGGATCCTGGCGAACCCGGCCTGGAAGAAACTCGGCATCGACCTGCGCGTCTCCGTGGCCGAGCCTGCCCAGACCATCCAGGGCCTGCGTACCGGCGGCGAACTCGACGTCGCCCTGGTCTACCAGGTGGGCCAGTCGGGACTCGCATGGCCGCACACCGTCAAGCGGCAGTGGATCGGCGACGACGACTTCCGGGTGGTGCTGCCGGCGGCCTGGGGCATCGGCACGGGGTCGAAGGTCGCGGCGGACCACCTCTCCGACATGCCGTGGATCGTGCACCACCCCGGCACGTCCGACGCCACGGTGATCGAGCGGCTCTTCGCCAGCTGCAACCTGCACCCCCGCGTCGTGGCCTACAGCGATGACTTCCACGCGAGCCTGGAGATGGCCGCGGCCGGGCTGGGCGCGGCGCTGGTTCCTGAACTGGCCCTGCTGCACCGCCCGGCCGGCGTGGTGGTGCTCGACGTCCCCGAGATCAGGCTGGCCCGCAACGTCTTTGCCCTGCTGATCAACGAGAAGCAGACCGCCCAGGTCCAGCTCTTCGTCGAACTGCTGGCGGACACCTTCAACTCCCCGGCCCTGAAGCAGGCGGCCCCGCACCAGGGCTGAGTCAGGGTTGAGTCAGCGCTGGCGGAAACGCTTGAAGACCCCGGTCCCCAGCCCGGCGAGGGCGCTGATGATCCGGTGCTTGGTCTTGGTGTAGGGCGGGTAAATCAGGGCCAGGGTGTCCGGCCGAAACGTCTTGGCGAGGGTGGACCGCTCGTGCGAGAACGTCCGCACCGAGTGCTCCCCGTGGTAGGAGCCCATGCCACTAGCGCCCACCCCGCCGAAGGGCAGTCCCGGAACCATCAAGTGCGCGGCCGGGACATCGAAGCACAGCGCCCCCGACGAGGTTTGTTCGGCGAAGGCCCGGCGGGTACCGGCGTCGTTGCTGAACACGTACAGGGCCAGCGGTTTGGCGCCGTCGTTGATCATCCGGATGGCCTCATCCCGCCCGGCGACCGGGACCAGCGGCAGCAGCGGCCCGAAGATTTCCTCCCCCATGACGGTGTCCCCGGGGGCGGGGCGCAGCAGGGTCGGGGCGAAGTGGCGGCTGGCGGCGTCCCGCTCACCGCCGTGGACCACGGTGCTCCCGTCGGCGAGGGCGGCGATCCGTGCGAAGTGCCGGTCGTTGACAATCCGGCCGTAGGATTCGCTGCGGGAGGAGTCCGTGCCGAAGAGCGCGCCGATCGCGGTGACCAGTTCGCGTTCCAGCGGAACCAGCACCTCCTCGGTGGCCAGGATGTAGTCCGGCGCGACGCAGGTCTGCCCGGCGTTCAGAAACCGGCCCCACGCGAGCCGCTTGGCCGCCTTGGCCAGGTCGGTGGTGGAGTCCACGTAGGCCGGAGACTTTCCACCCAGTTCCAGGGTGACCGGCGTCAGGTGCTCTGCTGCGGCGCGCAGGACCACCTTGGCGGCCGCTTCCCCTCCGGTGAAGAAGATGTGGTCGAAGCGCAGCGCCAGCAGGGCGGTGGTTTCCGGGATGCCGCCCTGGACAACCTCCGCCGCGCCGGCCAGGTACTCCGGGACCCAGCGGGCCAGGGCGGCCGAGGTGGCGGGAGCGTGTTCGCTGGGCTTGAGCACCGCGGTGTTGCCGGCGGCGAGGGCGCCGGCCAGCGGCGCGAGCAGCAGCTGCAGCGGGTAGTTCCACGGGCCGATCACCAGCACCACCCCCAGCGGTGTCAGTTCCGTCCAGGCCTTGGCGGGCTGGACGGCGAGCGGCACGGCGACCGGGCGCGGCCGCAGCCAGGCCTCAAGGTTCTTCTCCAGGTGCGCTGCCTCGGCGTCGGCGAACCCGATCTCCGTCAGGAGTGCCTCCGTGGGGTGTTTGCCAAGATCGCTGGCCAGCGCCTCCGCGAAGTCAGTGCGGCGCTCGGCCAGCATCCGGCGCAGGCTGGCCAGTTGCTTCAGCCGCCAGGCCAGCGGGCGCGTGGCTCCGCTGTCGTAAATTTCACGGGCGCGGGCGACGGCGGGGGCAACAGTTTGCATCCGCTAAATGTACCGGTACCCGCCGGCCGGCCGGGTGCGGTACCGGATAAAACCTCTGGGAATGCTGGAACGGAGCGGTTTTCAGGGCTATGTTGAAGGTATGAACAAGGTAGCGAGCAAGCACTTCGGAGAGGTTGAACTCAACCACGGAAGGGACCACAGTTTCACCGCCAAGCATGAACTGGCGGGCCAGACCGTGGAGCTTGACCTGAATGTCAACGCCCATGACCGCTTCGATGAAGCAGCGATGCACAAAGTTGACTACCGGCTGCGCTTCCTGCCCGAACTCGTGGACCAGGTCCGGGAAATGATCGCCGAGGAACTGGAGCAGGACGGCACCAGCCCGCAGGAGTACCGGCACTTCCACTGCAACGCGATCAAGGACGAACACCTGAGGAAGGTCTTCGGCGTCGAGGACAAGAGCCAGCTCACCGACGCGGTCTTCCTCAAGGCGCTGAAGCTCGGCCACGTGGGCATCTTCCCCGGCCAGCCGGAGCGCTATTTCGTCCTGGACTTCACGCTCGGCCAGCACTTCACCGACGAGATCCTGGTCGCGTCAGCGGACGAGGACGGCGTCGTGGACGATGAGATCCTCTGGGAATCCTGAATCGACTGCTCCGCATCGGCCCTTTTGAGCGTTCAAAAGGGCGGTTGCTCAGCAATCGATGAGTAAATACGCACGAAGCCGGCCGGCCACCTTTTGAGGGGTGACCGGCCGGCGTCGTTAATTCAGCTGTTTGTCGGTTCAGCTGCCGGCTACTTGGCCGCTTCCAGCAGTCCGGCGCGGACCGCCTTCGTGGCGTGGACCAGGTTGCGCAGGGACTGCTCGGTCTCGGCGTAGCCTCGGGTCTTCAGCCCGCAGTCCGGGTTGACCCAGAGCTGGCGGGACGGGACGTGCTTCACGGCAGTGCTGAGCAGTTCGGTGACTTCCTGCTCGCCCGGGACGCGCGGGGAGTGGATGTCGTACACGCCCGGGCCCACGCCGCGGCCGAAGCCGTGGGACTCGAGGTCGTGCACGACCTCCATCCGGGAGCGGGCGGCCTCGATCGAGGTGACGTCGGCGTCGAGGCCGTCGATCGCGTCGATGATGGCGCCGAACTCGGAGTAGCACAGGTGCGTGTGGATCTGGGTGGCGTCCCCGGCGCCGGCGGTGGCGAGGCGGAAGGACTTCACGGACCAGTCCAGGTACGCGGCCTGGTCGGCCTTGCGCAGCGGCAGCAGCTCGCGCAGGGCGGGCTCGTCCACCTGGATGACCTTGATGCCGGCGGCTTCGAGGTCGGCGATCTCGTCCCGGAGGGCCAGTGCCACCTGGTTGGCGGTCTCGCCGAGCGGCTGGTCGTCGCGGACGAAGGACCAGGCGAGGATCGTGACCGGGCCGGTGAGCATGCCCTTCATCGGCTTGCTGGTCAGGGACTGCGCGTACCGCGCCCATTCCACCGTGATGGGGCCGCTGCGGGTGACATCGCCCCACAGGATCGAGGGGCGGGTGCAGCGGGAACCGTAGGACTGGACCCAGCCGTGCACCGTGACGTCGAAGCCTTCGAGGTTCTCGGCGAAGTACTGGACCATGTCGTTGCGCTCAGGCTCGCCGTGGACCAAAACATCGAAGCCGAGCTCTTCCTGCAGCTCCACAACGCGCTTGATCTCATCCTTCATGAGCTGCTCGTACTGTCCGGTGCTGAGCTCGCCCTTGTTGGCGCGGGCCCGGGCGGTGCGGATTTCGCCGGTCTGCGGGAACGAGCCGATGGTGGTGGTGGGCAGCGGCGGCAGGTGCAGGGCCTTGGTCTGCGCGGCCTCGCGGACGCCGTAGTCGGAGCGGCTGAAGTCGGCGCCGGTGAGGGCGGCGGTGCGGTTTCGGACCTCGGCGCGGCGGACGCCGTCGGCTGCGGCGCGGTCGGCGATGATGCGTGTGGCCTCATCGATGGCCGGCTGGACATCCCTTGACTGAACACCCGTGGCCGGGTCGGTCAGCAGGCCGGCGAGGGTGACCACCTCGGTGGCCTTCTGGTCGGCGAAGGCGAGCCAGCTGCACAGCTGCGCGGAGAGCTGGGTCTCCTCGTCGACGTCATGCGGGACGTGCGCGGTGGAGGTGGAGGTGCTGACCGCCAGCTTGGCGACCGACTTCTTCAGCTCCGCGATCTTCTCCGCGGAGGCGGCAAGATCGTTGCGCCAGATGTTGTGGCCGTCCACGACGCCGGCGACCAGGGTCTTGTTGCCCAGGGCCGCCAGGGCCGCGGCGGAGGGAACCTCGCCCTTGAAGACGTCCAGGTGCAGGGCATCGATGCCGGTCGCCGCGAGCGTGCCGAGCTGGCCGTTGAGCGCACCGTACGGAGTGGAGACGAACAGCTGCGGGCGGTTGGCGGCGGCGGAGAGCACCTCGTAGGAGCGGGCGACGGCGGCCTGGATTTCGGCGGCGGGGGTGTCCTGGTCCACCACGAGGGCGGGCTCGTCGAGCTGGACCCAGCCGGCGCCGGCGGCGGCGAGCTTCTCCAGCAGGGCGGTGTAGACCGGCAGCACGTCCTCGAGGCGGGACAGCGGGCTGAACCCGGCCGGGGCGTCGTCGGAGGCCTTGCTCAGCAGCAGGAAGGTGACCGGGCCGACGATGTACGGGCGGGTCTGGACCCCGTTGGCGAGGGCGTATTCGAATTCCTCGACGATGCGGTTGGAGGTCAGCGAGAAGTAAGTCTCCGGGCCGATCTCCGGAACGAGGTAGTGGTAGTTGGTGTCGAACCACTTGGTCATTTCCAGCGGCTGCTGGTCCTTGGTGCCGCGGGCCAGGGTGAAGTAGCCGTCGATGTCGAGCTGGCCCCCCGCGTTCAGGAGGTTGCCGAAGCGGGCGGGCACGGCGCCGAGGTGGGCGGCGGCGTCGAGCACCTGGTCGTAGTACGAGAACGTGCCGGGAACGGCGGCGGCTTCGGTCAGGCCCAGGCTTTGGAGGCGCCGGGCGGTGCCGAGTTGGATCTCCTTGGCGGCGGCGTCGAGGGCGGCGGCGTCGATCTTGCCGGCCCAGTAGGCCTCCACGGCCTTCTTGAGCTCGCGGCGGCGGCCGATGCGCGGGTAACCCAGGATCGAGGCGGACGGGAAGGGGGTGTTGCTGGCGGAAATGTTCTGTGCAGTCATGGGAAAAGTCCTAGGCGTTCGGGGGGTGGTTAGCTGGCGAGCTGGCGGCGGCCGGCCGTGCGCTGGTGGCTACTGTGCCGGTTGCCGCGTCGCGGCCGGGGGAGGGCGAGTTTGTCCAGCACATCAAGGGCGGCGGTGTGTTCGTTGAAGGTGTAGAGGTGCAGTCCGGGGGCGCCGGCGTCCAGTGCCGCATTGGCCAGGTCCACGGTGGCGCTGACCCCGATCCGGGTGCGGTCGGCGTCGGTCTCGGCGGCGGCGAGGCGTTCGATCAGGACCGGGTCCGGTTCGACGCCGGTCAGCTCGCTGAGCCGGGCGAGCCGGCGGAGGCTGGTGAGCGGCATAACGCCCGGGATGATCGGGATGGTCACGCCGGCCCGGCGTGCCCGGGTCAGCAGGTCCGCGTACTGCCCGGTGTGGAAGAAAACCTGGGTGATGGCGAAGTCGGCGCCGGAGCGCTGCTTGGCCAGCAGCACCTCGATGTCGTGCGCCTCACTCGGGGATTCCGGGTGCCGGGTGGGGTAGGCGGCGACGCCAACGGCCACCTTGCCGGCGCAGAGCAGCGCGGAGCGGCGCTGTTCGACGCGGCGGATGAGCTCGATCAGGTCCTGGGCGTAGCGCAGCGATCCCTCCGGCGGGGCGACGCCGTCTTTGGGCTGGTCACCGCGCAGGGCCAGGATGCCGCGCACGCCGACGTCCAGCAGTTCGCCGATGATATCGGCGAGCTCCTGCGGGGAGTTCCCCACACAGGTCAGGTGCGCCAGCGGCCGCAGGGTGGTTTCCTGGACAAGGCGGTTGATGAGTTCGACGGCGGTGTTCCGGTTGGAGCCGCTGGCGCCGTAGGTCACGGACACGTAGTCCGGGTCCGTGGCTTCCAGTTCGCCGATGGTGTTCCAGAGCGATTCAGCGGCCGCAGGCGACCGTGGCGGGAACAGCTCATAGGACAGCGCGACGGGTGCCGAGCCGGCAAGATTTGGATGGGTGTCAATAAGGCTTGGTGGAGACATTTGCGTCCTTGGCTGTGAACACTGACAGCTGTGCCCGAAAAACGGGCGTTGCCGGTGAATTGAGTTTGGGGAACACGGAGGAAACTCCAGCAGGGCGCAGCCGCGACTGTTACGCCTGATACGAAGTTGTCCGTGAGCAAATGTCAGGCCCACATGGGGGCACCCACACCCTCCTGGGCCGCCGTGGGGCTGGCCGTAAGCGGAGGATCGCTGACACGTTACTGAGGTAACTTGGATAGGACTCTACGTGCGGGCCGGGAGGCTGTTCAAGTCGGCTCCCGAATTAAGACGCAGGTTTACGGCATATTTCATTCCGGGACAGAATATTCTTCGTCCGGACGGTCACCAGGGCCTGTCCGTGAGCGGTCCGGTGCCGGTTCCATTCAGATACTCCTCCCGCTGCAGGCCGTGGTTGCGCTCCTGGTGGGCGGACTGTCCGGACTCCCTGAGCTGCTCCAGCTGCGCGTCGAGTGGCTCCCCCGACCCGGCGCCGTCCTGCTCTTCGGGTCCGGATTCCGTGCCGGGTTCCTCGGGTTCGGTGGCTTCGCCGGATCCAGGCTGGCCGCGCAGCCGTTCGATTTTTTCCTCCAGCCGCTGTCCGGCGGTCTGCAGTCTCTCCCCCGCGGCGCTGTCGGCGCGGTCCGAGCCGAAGCAGCCTGCGGGCGCGGCCCTGACTACGGCCAGGGCCTCCTCCAGCAGACGGAGGCCGCCGTCCGTGCTGTCTGGGCCGGCAGGGCCGGCGGTGCCGGCGGTGCCGGCGGTGCCGGCAGTGCCGGCAGTGCCGGCAGGGCCGGCGTCGGCCTCGTCGTCGCCCAGCCGTTCGATGCTGAGCCCCAGGTTGGCCCGTACCCGGCACTCGTCGGCCGCCGGGGCCGCGGCCAGGGCTGCCTCGAAGGCGGTGCGCGCGCCGGCGTAGTCGCCGCTGAGCGCGAGGGCGTCCCCGGCCGCGAAGGGTGCCTTGTGCGGTTCGAGGAAGTTCGCGACGCCCAGGACCGCGGCGGCCGACTCCGCCGCCGGTGCGTCACCGCGGGCAAAGGCGCTGCTGGCCTGGCCGGCGAACCAGGCGGCGCTGAGCAGCTTCGCGGCGAGCAGCAGTGCCAGCAGGACGGGCAGGGCGGACCAGAGCAGCAGCCGGCGCCGGCGTCGGACGCTCATGCGCCCGGCCCCCGCCCGGCGGACCGTGCCGCCCCCTCGGACCTCCGGCGGGCGGGCCGGGTGGGCCGCAGCTCCCGGAGCTGGCCGGACGCCAGCAGCGTTTCGCGCAGGGCCAGCAGGAACGCGGCGAACGCAGGCATCCAGTAGAGTTCGGTCCTGCCGTCGAGGGCAGCACCTGTGCACACCAGGGTGCCGGGCGTGGCCTGCTGCAGCATCGGGGCCGCCGCATCCCCTGCCGCCCGGTGCAGATAGGGCACGGCGAGCTGGCGTGCGAGGTCCCGCAGCCGGTCCTCGTCCAGCCGGGAGACGGCAGCCGCGCCGGTGGTCGGGTCCTGGATGTACGTCGTCGCCGGCCGGGCGGGGTCGCCGCTGTTTTCCTTCATCCGCCCGCCGTCCCGTGTGCCGTAGCCGAGGACGGCTCCACCGCTCACGAGGGAGCCGTCAATCCCCAGGGCCTGGGGCGCGCCGGCGCTGGTCTGTTCGCCGTCACCGAAGTAGAACACCAGCCGGGGTCGATCCGGGTGGCCGTCCCGGGCCGCGGCAAGCCGTTCGGCCAGGACAGCCCGGGCCGCGGTGACGCTGCTGCCCTGCGAGTAGTCGGTCACCTCGGGCCCCAGCACGGCAACCGCAGTCTCCAGGGCGGACGTGTCGGTGGTCAGGGGCATCCGCACGGCGGCGCTGGAATCGAAGCTGATGAGCGAATAGCGGGCGCCGCCGAGTTCCCGGGCGATGGCCCGGATGTCCTCCCGGACGCCGTCGAGCCGTGGCACACCGGCCGACTGGCCCCCGGTTGACTCTCCCTTGGCCGCCTCTCCCCCGGCCGGGGTGTGGTCCTCGGCGGCAATGCTGCTGCTCGTATCCACCACGAAAAACACATTCAGGTCCGTAGCAGCGGCCTCGACGGTGCCGCCGGGGAGTCCGGGCCGGCAGGCCGCGAGGAGTAGGAGCAGCACGAGGGCGCCCCGGAAGAGCCAGCCGCGGAACCCTGCATCCCCGGACGGCCCGTGCTGCTGCCGGGAACGGAACAGGACCCAGCCGAGGCCCAGGACGATGGCGGTGGCCAGCGGGCCCATGACCCACCAGGACAGTATGGGGTTCAGTGTCATCGCCGGGGCCTCCACGATGCTCCGGCGAGGACCAGCCCGGCCAGCAGGGCCACGGCGAGTGGAACCTCGGCGCGGTCGGACACCACGGCCCGGGGCGCACCCCGGAACGCTGCGGCCTGGGTGGCCTCGATCCCGGTGACGATGCCGGGCACCGCGTCCGGGCTGTCGAGTGCGTAGTACGCGCCGCCGCTGGTCTCAGCCACGCTGCGCAGCCGGGCGCCGGGCTGATCCGCGCCGGCGTCGGGGCCGAAGTCGTAGTCGCCGGGGTTCAGGGCGAAGACCCGCACGTCCCGTTCCTTCGCCAGGGCTCCGGCTTCAGCGAGGGTGACAAGCGGTGTGCCGGACAGGAAGTTGTCCGTGGCCAGGATGACCGAGCGGGCGCGGCGACCGGGCTCGTCCCCTTCGGGCGCCGCCGGGAAACTCTGGAGGCAGGACGCCAGGCCGTCGCCGATCAGCGAGGAACCCTCGCCGTTCCATGTCCCGTCGAGGAAGCTGCCGCTGCCGGCCCCGTCGAAGGCGCTCTTTGCCTGCTGGAGCTGGTCCTGGACATAGTCGTAGTCATCGGTCAGGGGGAACACCTGCACGGCGCTGCTGTCAAAGACGGTGAGGCCGATGCGCTCGCCGTCGAACTGGCGGGCGAGCGAGCCGAAGACGTCCACCACGGCGGCGTCTGCGCTGTTCATGGAGCCGGAGGCGTCCAGGCAGAGGATGATGTCACGCTTGTGTTGCTCGGGCCGGACCGTGCTGCGTTCGGCCGGCCGGGCGGCGGCCACGACGGCGGCCACCATCAGCACGGTCCCGGCGGCGGCGAGGAGCCGCAGCCGGTTCCGGTGTCGCCGCAGGGCCGCCTGGTACTCCGGCAGCGCGGTGAGGCGGTCGCTGTGGGCGACCGGACGGCGCCGGGCAGCGCGGACCCGGTGGCGCCGCCGGACGAGGAACCAGGCCGCGGGGACCGCCACTGCGGCGGCTGGCAGGAACCACCAGAAGATCAGTTCCACGAGCGGACCACGTCCCGCGCGGTCCGCGCTGCGTCTTTAGCGCCCGACGCCGGTCCGGCGGCGAAGGCCGCCGGGTACAGCGCCGCGATGGCGTCGGCCGCGGCCGGGACGCCGTGCACCGCCGTGCCCACGGCTACCCCCACCGCGCCTTCTGTGCACACCGCCCGGAGTTCGGCCAGGGTCATCCGCGTCGCGTCCACCCCTGAGGCGTCGCGGACGAAGCTGCGGATCAGCAGGCTCAGCTCCTGGTGCGCGGAACGCCCGGAACGGGTGCCGGCCGCGGCCTCGCGGTCCACGGCGTCGATCCGCTCCAGGTAGTCCCGCCGGAGCCGGTCCAGATCCGGTGCGGCAACGGCGGAGGGAGGCGCAGGAACTTCCTCGGCCTGCTGCCCGGCGGGCCGGCGCCTGGTGCTCCGGAGGACATAGGCGTACCAGCCGGCGACCAGGACCAGCAGTCCCAGGGCCGCCCACGGGTACCAGTCGCTGTACGCCAGCGGCGCGAAGAAGTCACCGTCCACGAGAGTCACCGTCCATAGGAGTCACCGTCCCCGCCGGTGCCGGGCAAGGAGGGTGAAAACGGCCGGGATCACGTCGTGGCTGCTGCCGGCGTCGGCCTCTGCAATACCCAGCCGGCGCAGCATCGACTGCCGCGCCGCGTCCCGGTCGTCCCGGGCGCGCGCGTATGCCCCGGCGATGGCGGCGGATTCGGCCAGCCCGCCCGGCAGCAGCCCGGTGCGCGGTCCCGCAGGACCGCGGGTCCGCGGGACCGCCGTCGTGCCGGCGACGTCGTAGGAGTCGGTACAGGAGCCGGAGCCGGCGCCGAGCAGCCCGGCGTCCCGGACCGTCAGCCACAGGATCTCGTGCTGGGCGCGCAGCCGGCGGAGCAGCCGTTCCGTCTCCGCATCCGGCAGGAGTTCATCGGCCACCACCAGGAGCAGCATCCGCTGGGAGAAGGTCCGGACCACGAAGTCCAGCTGGGTTTCCAGCCGGCTCGGCGCGGAGTCCAGCGAGGTGGTGTCATGGGCTGCGCGGAGCAGCCGTTCCAGGTGCGCCTCGCCGGTCTTGCCCGGCAGTGCACGGGAACCGCCGGAGTCGCCGCACACCAGCCCGACGGCGTCGCCGTGGCGGTGCGCGAGGTACCCCACCACCCCGAGCGCGAGCACGGCGAGGTCCTTCTTCGGCTCGCCGTCCCGGGATTCGGCGGCCATGTTGCGGCCGGTGTCGGTGACCAGCAGCAGGGTCTGACGCCGTGCCGCAAGGTAGCGCCGGACCAGCGGGGAACCGTGCCGGGCGGTTGCCTTCCAGTCGATGTCGCGGACCTCGTCGCCGGGCACGTAGGCGCGGAGGTCATCGAAGTCCAGGCTGCGGCCGCTGGAGACGGAACGGTATTGGCCCTCGAGCATGCCGCGGGCCTTGCGGTGCGCGTGGATCGAGAGCTTCGACTTCACCCGCTGGAGGAGGCTCGCCATCCTCAGGGTGTCTGGACGGCGGCGACGATGGCGTCGATCACGGTCTCCACCGGCACCTGCTCGGCGACGGCCTCGAAGCCAAGAATGAGCCGGTGGCGCAGCACGCGGTGGGCGAGCGACTTCACGTCCTCGGGGATCACGTGGTCCCGGCCGTCCAGCAGTGCGACCGCCCGGGCGGCCTGGCTGAAGGCGATGCTGGCGCGGGGGCTGGCCCCGAATTCGATGAAGCCGGCCAGCCGCGCGTCGATGTACTCCGCTGCGTTGCGGGTGACGAAGGCCAGGCCCACGATGTAACGGACGATCGCGGGGTCGATGTAGACCCGCCGGACGATGCCCTGAAGGTCGCTGACGGCCTCGAGGGAGGCAGCCGCGGCGGGTTTCTGCTCCGGGGTGAACACTCCGGCGTCGATCCGGCGGATGATCTCCGCCTCTTCCGCCGGGGTGGGGTAGTCCAGCACGTCCTTGAGCATGAAGCGGTCCATCTGGGCCTCGGGCAGCAGGTAGGTGCCCTCCTGCTCGATCGGGTTCTGCGTGGCCAGCACCAGGAAGGGGGCGGGCAGCGGGTGCACCACTCCCCCGATGGAGGTCTGGCGTTCCTGCATGGCCTCGAGCATGGCGCTTTGGGTTTTCGCGCTGGAGCGGTTGATCTCGTCCAGGAGGACGATGTTGGCGTGGACGGGGCCCAGCTGGGTCACGAAGGTGCCCCTGGCGGCGTCGTACAGCTGGGTCCCGACGATGTCGCTCGGAAGCAGGTCCGGCGTGCACTGGATCCGGCGGAAGTCCGCGCTGATGGCCTCCGCCACGGTCTGCGCGGCGGTGGTCTTAGCCAGCCCCGGGACGCTTTCGAGCAGGATGTGGCCGCCGGTCATGAGCCCGACGAGGAGGGATTCGCGGAGCCTGGCCTGGCCCACCACCTTGGCATCGAAGCTGCGGGAGATGGCACCCAGGGTCTGCTGCGCCCGGGCCAGTTCCGCCGGTTCGATCCGTGCGGCGGCCATAGTCTGAAGCACTCAAAATCCCCTTGGTCACTGGTCTGCGGCGGCCGCCTGCCTCCGCGGCGGCCAACGGCCATCCTATCCAAGCCTGCGCCGGGAAAGCCCGCAATGGGGAGCACTCCCCATCGTGCCCCCGCAGGACTATCCTGTTGCCATGATCCAGCTTCCAGCCAGCTACCAGGAGTATCTCGCCGGCAAGAGCGAGAGTTTCATCAACACCGTCCGGCCGATCCTGATGCAGTCCGCGGCAGACAAGTCGCACGGTGTCCGGGTTGTGGTCCACCCGCATGACCACCAGGCTCACCTGGACGATTCAATCCCGTTCGGCACGGTCGTCGAGGACATCGACTGAGCCCTGGTTCCCGGGACCGGTCCGCGGGCCGGCTCTAGCCCTCCAGCAGGAGGCGCTGCGAGCGGGGTGCGAGCGTGTGCTCCAGCACGAGGCAAGCGGCGCCGATCGCTCCGACATCCTCGCCGACACCGGTGCCGACCACCCCGATCTCATGGATCTTCCGGGTGGCGCTGTTTTCCCGGACCAGCTCCGGGATCCGTTCGAGATACCACTGCGACAGGCAGGTCCAGAACGGTCCGCCGAACACCACACGGTCCACGTCCAGGGCATTGGTGACGGTCGAGACGGCACGGGCAACAAGAACGGCGGAGTGGTCGATGATCTGCTCCGCCCTCGCGTCCCCGGCGGCGGCGGCGGCGCACAGCGCGGTAAAGCTCTCCTGGATGGCAGGACCCGACACGGCCTCGAGGGGGCCGTCCAGGACCCCGGCTGCAACGGCCCGGGCCACCAGCACCTGGGGAATACAGGAGGACTTGACACAGCCGCGCATGCCGCAGTCGCAGGGTGCACCGTCGGGATCAACGATGATGTGCCCGATCTCCCCGGCGTTGCCGGAGGTGCCGCGCACCACCTCGTCATTGAGCACGATTCCACAGCCGATTCCGGTGCCCATGTACATGAAGACGAAGCTGCCGGCTCCGCTGGGGCCGCCCGCCCAGGTCTCGGCCACGGCGGCACTGGTCACGTCCTTGTCCACGATGGTGGACAGTCCGGTGGCCGCGGCGAGGGCGTCGCGGAGCGGCACCCGGTCCCAGCCGAGCAGCAGCGGAGGGTCGACGACGGTGCCCTCCTCGAGGTCGATGGGCCCGGGCGAGGCGATCCCCAGGCCGGCGATCCGGGCCGGGTTCACGCCGGACACCGTAATGAGCTGCTTGATTTCGGCGGCGATGGTGTCGATGACGGCCCCGGGGTCGCTGCCGGCCGGGGTCTTGATCCGGGAATGCTTCACCACGGCTCCGACCAGGTCCAGGACCACGAAGGTGGTCACGGCGGGGTCGATGTGGACGCCGACGGCGTACATGCCGGAGGACTTGAGCCGGAGCATGGTCCGCGGCTTGCCCGGTCCGGTGCCTTCCTTGCCGGCCTCATAAATCAGGTCCTGGTCCAGCAGCCGGCGGGAGATGTTGGAGATGGTCTGCGGGGAAAGTCCGACGATCCGGGCCAGCTCCACCCGGCTGAGGCCGGCCGGGGAACGCCGGATGGCATCGAGGATGACCGTGAGGTTGAAGTCCCCCATCCGGGGCAAATTGGTTCCGCGCCTCGGCGATGGCTGGCGGATCTCAGTCACTGATACCCCTAAACGTCTTTGGCTATGCACTGCTTATTCCAGAATCGTACGTTACGCCCCTGTGGCCGCCTCCGCGCGGCGCTTCACACACCGGAGGTTTTCCGGATGCTGGCGGTCACCGTGAATTTCGGGTTCCGGCCGACCTCACGGGTGGGGCCGATCAACCGCTGCAGCGCCGGCCGGTAGTGCAGGTGGCTGTTGAACACCGTCCAGAGCTCCCCGCCCGGCGCAAGTACCCGGGCGGCCGCCTCGATCAGTTTCAGGCCGGCCCCGGCATGCACCGCGGCCCCGACGTGGAAGGGCGGGTTGAGCAGGATCAGATCAGCGCTGGCCTCCGGCAGCGAGGCCATGGCGTCGTCCTGGAGCACGGTGACCTGGGCGGCGAGTCCGTTGGCTTCCACCGTCGCCCGGGCGGAGTCGACCGCGGCGGCGGACTGGTCGGTGGCCGTGACCCGGGAACCGGGGTTGGCGCGGGCGTACATGGCAGCGAGGATCCCGGTGCCGCAGCCGAGATCGATCGCGTGCCGTGCCGGCGGCAACTGGGGCAGGAAGTCGAGCAGGAACCGGGTGCCGATGTCCAGCCCGGTGCCGGCGAACACGGCGCCGCGGGCGCACACGGTCAGGCCCAGTTCAGTGTTGACCTCGGTGACCGGGAACGGCGGGGCGCCGGTGGCGGGCCCGGGTCCGCGGGCGAGCAGGATCCGGGATTTTTGCCGGGCCCGCTGGGGCTGGACCTCGTTGAAGTGGCGCTCCAGCACCGCGTTCATGCCCAGGCTCATGTGCTTGACCCGGCCGCCGGCCAGCAGCACGACGTCGGGCGCTGCGTGGCGGGCGATGGCGTCGGCAATCTCCTCCAGCTCCGCCAGGGACTTGGGCAGCTGAAGGAGCACCACGCCGGCCCCGGACAGGAGCCCGGCGCCCAGCGGCAGCTGTTCGAAGCCGCCGCCAACCCCGAGCCTCCCGGCATTGTGGCGGAGGGCATGCTCCCCGGTGATGAGGTCCTGGTGCACCCGCACCGGACCGGCCCAGCCGGCAGCGTCGAGGGCCAGCGCCCCAAGGGTCAGTGCCCCGTAGCGGTCCCCCACGACGGCGAGACGGCTGCCGGGCCGCAGGACACCGGCAGCCAGCAGATCCGTAGCGGTGTCCAGGAGGAGCCTGTCGGTGGCGTCCCAGGCCTGCAGGTTGGCCGCCTCCACGTCCGGGAACCTGCCCAGCCGGGAGAAGAGGGAATCAAGATTGTTGTCCGCCACGCGCGAGCTGCCGCCTTCTGTGAGTCACGTTCTTCGGACCCCGAGAATGTGGGCCCCTGCAAACTTATCCTGATCCCGCTGAGTCCCGGTGCCGCTGGCCGAGCCGCTGGCGCGCGATCACCCATTTCAACGGTGCTCAGCGCGGAGGTCGGGTGCCGGCTACCATCCATCCGGTGACTCCGCCGAGCAGAGTGAGCCCTGGAACAAGATTCCACGACAGCCCCTGCAGCTCCCGGAGCCACCCGGGGCTGGCTTCCAGTACGGGGGTGATCAAGAGGTACGCGACGGACGCCAGCACGAAGCCCGCGGCTCCCCCTCCGAGCGCTCCCCACAACCTCCGACGGCGATCTCCCCTGCCCGGTCCTGCGGACGGTGGCATGCGGACCAGCTCCGGTCAGATTTTCTTGACGACACTGGATTTGAGCTGCATGGGACCAACGCCGTCCACCTTGCAGTCGATGTCGTGGTCGCCGACGCCGTTAACGAGCCGGATTCCGCGGACCTTGGTTCCGACCTTGATCACGGTGGAACTGCCCTTGATCTTGAGGTCCTTGATGACCGTGACGGTGTCCCCGTCGGCGAGGATGTTGCCGACGGCGTCCTTGATCGGCCTGGCGTCCTGCTCGTCCGGCTCCGGCTCCGCGGCCGGTGACCACTCGTGTGCACATTCGGGGCAGACCAGGAGCGCGCCCATCTCATACGTGTATTCGCTCGAGCATTCGGGGCACGGGGGCAGGGTCTCGTTCACGTGCCCAACTTTAGTCGAGCGGGCGGACGAAGGGCCGGTCGGGCCCGATTGCTAAGCTGATTTCCCCAGAGTGAAGGCGGCGCCCCGTGCCCGACAGCCCAGTTCAGTCCCCCGGTCCGGTTCCATCCCACCGTCCGGCGGCGCCCCGCGCCGCGGATTCCCGGCTGCGCTCGAATGTGCGCACCGCCGGCCGGCTGCTCCTGGGCGGCTTCCTGGTCCTGGCCGGTGTCAGCCACCTGGGTTGGAGCCGTGAGGCGTTCTACGCCCAGGTGCCGCCCTGGCTGGCGCTGGACGTGGACTTCGTCGTGGTCGCTTCCGGGCTGGTGGAGATCGGCCTGGGGCTGGGCCTACTGTTGCTCAGGCGGGGGCGGGTGGCCCTCGGCTGGGTCGTGGCGGCCTTCTTCGTCCTGGTCTTCCCGGGCAACATCTCCCAGTTCGCCACAGGCGCCGATTCGTTCGGACTCAATACGGACCTGAGCCGCGGAATCCGCCTGCTGTTCCAGCCGCTCCTGGTGCTGTGGGCCCTGTGGTCCACGGGCGCATGGAGACTGGCGGGAGAACAGGAAAGCCGGCGAGCGACCCCGCTAAGGGCGCGGCCCGTCTCGGGCTGGCCGCCAAAATGTGTGTGTTTCGGGCCCACCCCCCGGACCTGCCGGCCGTTGACAGATCACCCGAAAAACAAAGGAGGCCCTGCTCAGTGAGCAGGGCCTCGTCGGTGGAGCTGAGGGGACTCGAACCCCTGACCCCCTGCATGCCATGCAGGTGCGCTACCAGCTGCGCCACAGCCCCGAATTTGCCTGGCAAAACTTTCCTGAAAAGGACCGTCTTCCCTGAAGCAACCTGTTTATCTTAAACCACAATTCGTGTTCACGCGAATCGACACGCCGCCTGTGCCGGCAGCCCGGAGAAACTAGTGACGGCCCGCCAAATGGCTGCGGCGGCGGGATGATGAGCAAACAAAAAATCCGCCGGAATCTTTCGATTCCGGCGGATTATCCGGTGGAGCTGAGGGGACTCGAACCCCTGACCCCCTGCATGCCATGCAGGTGCGCTACCAGCTGCGCCACAGCCCCGAATTTTCGTTGCTCCGACCCCGTCAGCAAGCGCTTTCGGTTCCAGCTTTTGGTCCGGATCTCTCCGAAGCAACTCAAATATCTTAGAACAGCCCTTCGGAAAATTCCAAATCGGGCATATTCCGTTGCGCTCCCGTTGTTACTCCGCTTCGGAGGCTGCCGCGGCCTTGGCGGAAGCGTCATCCCCGAGCTGCAGGTCCACGACCGGGCAGTCCTTCCAGAGGCGCTCCAGGGCGTAGAACACGCGGTCTTCCTCGTGCTGGACGTGGATGACGATGTCGCCGTAGTCCAGCAGGACCCAGCGGCCGCCGGAACGTCCTTCACGGCGGATCGGCTTGAGCTCGAACTTGGAGAGTTCGTCTTCGATGCCGTCCACAATGGCGTTGACCTGGCGCTCGGACGGTGCGGAGGCAATCAGGAAGATGTCGGCCAGCGCCAGCCGTTCGCTGACGTCCATCGCGACGATGTCCTCGGCAAGTTTCTCCGCGGCAGCTCGGGCTGCGTGGCGGGCTGTAGCGATGGCGGATTCTGTTGCAGTCACGGGACTCCTTGTTGGGAAAAAGCTTGTTGTGAAAAAGCTTGTTGGGTGAAAAAGCTTGTTGGGTGAAAAAGCTTGTTGAGCGGAAAATGCATGGAAGGCCGCCAGCCGCAACGGCGGGGCCAAAAACGAAGCGCTGCCTAGCCGAAAAGGCCGGTGATGATCAGAGTGATGCCGGCGATCAGCGCAATCACGCCCAGGGCCAGCACCGCGAGCTGGATGAGGCGCAGCCGCCGCGCCCTGCCGAGGCCGGCGGTGTCCGCGTCGAGGGGCTCAAGCCCGTGGGCGGTATTCGCGGCGACGGGTGACCTGTCGGCAAACTCCTCCCCGGACGGGATTGCGGCGGGGAACCCGGCCGTCCGGCTGGACTGTTCCGGAGCTGCGGTGGCAGCCTTGGCGGCGGCCTCCGCGCGGGCCAGCACCCCGGCGCGGCCGGTGGTGGTGCCCGCACCCCGCTGGCGGGAAGGACCCGGACGGCGGTTGCCGGACTTCCGGGGCTGCTCAACCCGGGGACCCGGGTTGGTGACGACTGCCACGTGGGACGTGGCAGGGCGCTTCAAGACGGGCCGCTCCACGCCGGGCACCTGGACGAACTCCAGGGGGGTGACCATGGCCAGGTTGTTCGCCGTGGTCGGGTCATTGCGCACCGGGTCGGGCTTGCTGTTCTGCTCGGCCAGTTTCTGCTTGGCGGCGGCGCGGCGGTTCAGCACTGCGGCCCGCTCGGCCAGTGCGATTTGCTCCGCCAGCCCGTCAGGGTCTACGGCTTCCGGGTCGGTGGCGTTGATGTGTTCCATTTTGGCCAGCTGGTTTTGGGCCTGCTGGGCGAGCAGTTCCCGCGCCGCGAGGGCCTGTTCCACGGTCATGCCCTCGGGTCCCTTAGCGCCCCGGCCGGCAGTACCGCCGTCGGACTTCGGACCCGGAGCTCGGGCGCTATCAGCAGGAGGGCCGTCCACACCCGGCCGCGCGGCCGCCGCGTCCGGCTCGGCGGGGGTTGCCGGCGCACCGGTGGCCGGCTGGGTACCCGCGGCTGCGCCGGGCGGGCGGACAGCCGGGGTGGCCCGGGTCCGCGGGGAGGCGGGGACAATCAGGTTGGCGGAGGTTGCCGGGGCCGTTTCTGCAGCCAGCTGCAGTAGCCGGAGCTGGCGCCGGGTAAGCGGTCCGCCGCCGGAGAGATTGCCTTCTTTTTCGGCGAGTTCCTTGATGGTGCGTAAGGTGGCGCGGTCCCGGGCGCGGACCTGCGAGGACCGTTCGGCGCCGGAAGCGGGGCGGACCGAGTCAACGGGGCCCGGATTCCGGCGGCGGCCGGTGACCTCAGCCTCCGTGGGCTCGCCCGGGTCGACAACGCCTGGAGCCACACCGGCGGAGGCAGCACCGGCGGGGTCAGCACCGCCGGGCGCGACGACACTCCCAGGCCGCGGCGTGGCAGTGTCGTCCGTGCCAGGGGTGTCCGTGGCAGGGGTGTTTGAGGCAGGGGGAACCGCGCCGGGACCTGGGGTCCCGGGTTCCTGGTTCGCTTCCAGGCGTTCATCTCGGGCCAGCCGCAGTTGGCGGCGGCTGCGGATCGGTGGCTGTTCCTGACTCATTGCAAACTCATTCGGTGCTGGCGGGTTGGACTAACTCGGTGGTTCGGTCATAGCGGGCGGCGCCATTGCCGGCGGAGGTGTCCCCGGTGTCCGGGTCGCCGCCGTACAGTCCGTATTTGGCGATGTACTGCACCACGCCGTCGGGGACGAGGTACCACACGGGGTTTCCTGCCGCGACCCTCGTGCGGCAATCCGTCGAGGAGATCGCCATGGCGGGAACCTCGAGCAGGCTGACGTCCTTGCGGCCCATGCCGTCCAGGACGTGGCCGGGCCGGGTGACCCCGACGAAGTGCGCGAGGGACCAGAGTTCGTCGATGTCCTTCCAGGACAGAATCTGGGCCAGGGCGTCGGCGCCGGTGATGAAGAAGAGGTCCGCGTCCGGACGCAGGGTGTGCAGATCCCGGAGGGTGTCAATCGTGTACGTGGGCCCGGGCCGGTCCACGTCCACGCGGCTGACGGTGAAGCGGGGGTTCGACGCCGTGGCGATGACGGTCATGAGGTAGCGGTGCTCGGCCTCGCTGACCTTCTTGCTCATCTTCTGCCAGGGCTGGCCCGTGGGAACGAAGACCACTTCGTCCAAGTCGAACTTGGCCGCGACCTCACTGGCCGCGACAAGGTGTCCGTGGTGGATCGGATCGAACGTGCCGCCCATCACACCCAGACGCAGGCGGCGCTGGGCGCCGCGCTGCTTCACGGTGGCGGAAATATTAGTGCCCTTGGCCGTGATCGTGCTTGTTCGGGTGCTGGCGGTGCGGATCCGCGTGCTCCTCGACGGCCTCGTGGCGCTTGCCCAGGTTGGAGTAGGACAGCGTGATGAACAGCATGACCATGAGCAAAGCGAACATCACAGCGCCAATGACGAGCGGCGGAGCGATGAGCGGCGCGAGTTCCTCGTGGCCTGATTCGCCAGCGGCGGTGACGATGGTGGCGATCTGCTGCAACAGCATGTTCTCCCCTAGTGAGTTCAAGATTTGACGACGGCGGGTATCCCCGCCGTTACGGACTTCTGTTCCATGTTACAGCGTTGCTAGGCCCTGATCTGGCCCTCGCCCTGGACGATCCACTTGGTGGTGGTCAGTTCCGTCAGTCCCATCGGTCCGCGGGCATGCAGCTTCTGGGTGGAAATGCCGACCTCGGCGCCCAGTCCCAATTCGCCGCCGTCGGTGAAGCGCGTGGAGGCGTTCACGATCACGGCCGCCGAATCCACCTCTGCGATGAAGCGTTCGGCGTTGCCGAGGTCGTTGGTCAGGATGGCCTCGGTGTGGCCCGTGGACCAGGTGCGGATGTGCTTGACGGCGTCGTCAAGGCTGTCCACCATGGCCACCGCGAGGTCCAGGTCCATGTATTCGGTGGCCCAGTCCTCCTCGGTGGCGGGGACCGAGGCGATCGAGGCCGGGAGCGCGGCCCGGATCCGTTCGTCGGTGTGCAGGGTGACGCCGGCGGCGCGCAGGGCCGCGGCGACGGCGGGCAGCACGGTCGACGCGGAGTGGACCAGCAGGGTTTCCACGGTGTTGCAGACGCTGGGCCGCTGGGTCTTGGCGTTCAACAGGATCTCCACGGCCATGTCCTCGTTTGCTGAGGCGTCCAGGAAGATGTGCACGTTGCCTTCGCCGGTCTCGATCACGGGGACCTTGGCGTTGGTCACAACGGACTGGATCAGTTCCCGGCCGCCGCGGGGAATCAGGACGTCGACGCGGCCGCGGGCGCGCATCAGGGCGTTGGCGCCTTCGCGGCCGTACTGGTCGACGCTCTGCACGGCGTCGGCGGGCAGCCCCACCGAGTCGAGGGCGTCGCGGAGCACGGTGACGAGGGCTGCATTGGTGGCGGCGGCGGCGGTCCCGCCGCGCAGGATGACGGCGTTGCCGCTCTTCAGGCCCAGCCCGGCGATGTCCACGGTGACGTTGGGGCGCGCCTCGTAGATGGCGGCGACGACGCCCATGGGCACGTTGATCTGGCGCAGCCGGAGCCCGTTGGGGAGGGTCTGGCCGCGGACCACGTTGCCGACCGGATCGGGCAGGTTTGCGAGGTTCTCCAGGGCGTCGGCGAGGCCCTGGATGCGGGCCTCCGTGAGGGTGAGCCGGTCCAGCAGGGCCGCGGACGTGCCGTTGGCTTTGCCGGCGGCGACATCCTTGGTGTTGGCCGCGAGGATCTGGGCTTTGCGTTCCAGCAGCGCGGCCGCGATGGCACGGAGCCCGCGGTCCTTCCAGGCCCGGTTGGCGCGGGCCATCCTGCGGGCGGCCTGGCGCGAGCGGTCGGCGATGGCGTGGACGGCTGCTTCGACGTCGGCAGTTGCGCCGCTTTCCGGAGCGGTTTCCGGGCCGGTCCCGCGGGTGGCGTCCGCCGGTCCGTCCGCGGGGAGCAGACTTTCGGCGAACGGCTTATCGGCGAGCACGGCAGAGCGGGGGGTGAGGGCCTCAGTCATGCTTCCAGTTTAGGCGAGCCGGAGGCTCAGACCAGCACCAGATCGTCAACATGAACAACGACCCGGTCATACCCGCGGCCGAGCGCCTTGCCAAGCTCCTTGGTGGAGCGGCCCAGCATCTGCGGAAGTTCGGAAGCGCCGTAGTTGACCAGGCCGCGGGCGATCACGGTGCCGTCGGGGGTGACCATTTCAACCGCGTCGCCGGCTTCGAAGTGTCCGTGTACCGCGGAAATACCGGCCGGCAGCAGCGAGGTGCGGCGGTCACGCACGGCGTTGACCGCGCCGTCGTCGAGCACCAGGGTGCCTTCCACGGAGGCGAGGTGCGCCAGCCAGAGCAGGCGGACCGGCTTGCGGGAGCCGTTGACGGAGAACCAGGTTCCCACGTCCTCGCCCGCCAGCGCGGCGGCGGCGTTGCCCGTAGAGGTGACAAGGGCGGGGATGCCCGACCCTGCGGCGATGGTGGCCGCTTCGACTTTGGTGACCATTCCCCCGGTGCCGGTCCCGGCCTTGCCGGTGCGACCGATGGTCACGCCGTCGAGGTCCGCGGGGCCGGCGACGTGCGAAATCCGCTTGGCACCGTGTGCGGGAGGGCCGTCGTAAAGGGAGTCGACGTCGGAGAGCAGCACGAGCGCGTCGGCGCGGACCAGGTGGGCGACGAGGGCCGCGAGCCGGTCGTTGTCGCCGAAGCGGATCTCGTGGGTCGCGACGGTGTCGTTTTCGTTGACCACGGGCACGACGCCGAGGTTGAGCAGCCGGTCCAGGGCGCGCAGGGCGTTGGTGTGCTGGCTGCGGCGCATGAAGTCTTCGGCGGTGAGGAGCACCTGGCTGACGGTGACGCCGTGGGCCCCGAAAGCGTGGGTATAGCGGGCCATCAGCAGTCCCTGGCCCACGCTCGCGGCCGCCTGCTGGGTGGCGAGGTCGCGGGGGCGCTTGGCGAGGCCGAGCGGGGCGAGCCCTGCGGCGATCGCGCCGGAGGACACCAGGATGATCTCGGTCCCGGCGTTGCGCTTGTGGGCGAGGGCGTCCGCGAGCTCAGTCAGCGCCTCTTCAGAGATGCCGCCCTTGATGGACGTCAGCGAGGATGACCCGACCTTGACGACGATCCGCCGGGCCCCGGACAGCACGGCGCGGTCGGGGGCCGGCGTGTCCGCTACCGTGCTTGTTGCGCGGCTTTCCGGTGCACTGCGGTGCTCCGGGGAGACCGCCGCGGCGGGTACAGTGACGGCTTTACTCGTCATCTGCTGCGCCCAGTCCACTCTCCTTGAGCGGCTTGTCGGCACGGCGTCCGCTGACGGATTCGGTCCAGATCCCGGCCTTGCGCTCGGCTTCGAGTTCGGCGCGGGCGGCGGCCTTGGCCTCGCGGCGTTCGACCTGCTCGTCGCGCTTCTGTCCGCGGGTGGGGCGGTCGCCGATGTCGGCGAAACGCACGTCGGTGCCGCGCGGGGCGGCCAGCAGTTCCGCGCCGGCCATCATGGTCGGCTCCCAGTCGAAGACGACGCCGTCGTCCTCGCCGATGACGACTGTGTCGCCCGGCTTGGCGCCCTGCTTGAACAGTTCGTTTTCGACGCCGAGCTTGGCCAGGCGGTCGGCGAGGTAGCCGATGGCTTCCTCGTTGGTGAAGTCGGTCTGCTTGACCCAGCGCACAGGCTTGTCGCCCAGGACGCGGAACAGCGGTTCGAGGTTCTTCTCTTCGCGGCGGATCTTGAAGCCGGATTCGTTGACCGCACGCGGCTTGAGGATGGGGGCGTGCACCTTCGGCGGGGCGGCGGCGAGGGCGTCGCGGGCCGCCTGGACGATTTCTCCCATGGCAAAGCCGAGCTGGCGGAGGCCCTCGTGGCTGGTTGCCGAGATTTCGAAGACCTTGTAGCCGCGGGATTCCAGTTCAGGACGGACGAACTCGGCCATGTCCCTGCCGTCGGGCAGGTCCACCTTGTTGAGGGCAACCAGGCGGGGGCGGTGGTTCAGCGGCACAACCTCGCCGTCGGCTCCGCTGTAGCTCATGTCGACCGCGTACTTCTCCAGCTCGGCTTCGATGATGGCGAGGTCGGAGAGCGGGTCGCGGTCCGATTCGAGCGTGCCGCAGTCAAGGACGTGGACCAGGGCGGCGCAGCGCTCGACGTGGCGCAGGAAGTAGTGGCCGAGGCCCTTGCCCTCGCTGGCGCCTTCGATCAGGCCCGGGACGTCGGCAATGGTGAAGCGCACGTCGCCGGCCTGGACCACGCCGAGGTTCGGGATCAAGGTGGTGAAGGGGTAGTCGGCGATCTTGGGCCGCGCGGCCGACATGGCCGCGATCAGGCTGGACTTGCCAGCGGAGGGGAATCCGACCAGGGCGATGTCGGCGATGGACTTCAGCTCCAGGACGACATCACTGGATTCGCCTTCGATGCCGAGCAGCGCGAAGCCGGGGGCGCGTCGCTTCTGCGAGGAGAGCGAGGCGTTGCCGAGTCCGCCGATGCCGCCGGCGGCTGCGATGTATTCGGCGCCTTCGCTCACCAGATCCGCAAGGACCTCGCCGTCCTTGGACTTGACCACGGTGCCGATGGGGACCGGAAGGATCAGGGTTTCGCCGTGTTTGCCGGCGCGCCAGTCGCCCATGCCGGGGCCGCCGTTGGTGGCATGGCGGTGCGGGGCGTGGTGGTAGTCCAGCAGGGTGGTGGTCTGGGGGTCGACGCGCAGGATGACGTCGCCGCCGTTGCCGCCGTTGCCGCCGTCGGGGCCGCCCAGCGGTTTGAACTTCTCGCGGTGAACGGAGACACAACCGTGGCCGCCGGTACCGCCGGATACGTGCAGTACTACCCGGTCTACAAAGCTAGCCACGTGGATCTCCTCAGTGCTGTTCCCCGGGTGTCCGAAGACTCCCAAGATGATTGTAATGCGGTTAAAACACCGGTGGAGCGGACCTAATGGCCCGCCCCACCGATTTAAGACTTGTGGTTACTCTGCAGCTGCTGCAGTCACAATGTTCACAACGCGACGACCGCGGCGGGTGCCGAACTCGACAGCGCCGGGGGTCAGGGCGAACAGGGTGTCGTCGCCGCCACGGCCAACGCCGGCGCCCGGGTGGAAGTGGGTGCCACGCTGGCGGACGATGATTTCGCCTGCGGAAACTACCTGGCCGCCGAAGCGCTTGACGCCGAGGTACTGGGCGTTTGAGTCACGACCGTTGCGAGTGGAACTCGCGCCTTTTTTATGTGCCATTTGGAAATGCCTGCCTTAAATTCTGGGGAATCTGCTGAAAACCTGAACAGTAACGAGTAGTTACTTGATACCGGTGATCTTGACCTTGGTCAATTCCTGACGGTGACCCTGGCGCTTCTTGTAACCGGTCTTGTTCTTGAACTTCTGGATGACGATCTTGGGACCGCGAAGGTCCTCAAGGATCTCAGCCGTAACCTTTACCTTGGCCAGGTCCGTAGCTGCAGACGTGACCTTGTCACCGTCTACCAGGAGCAGTGCGGGCAACTCAAAGGTGCTGCCGGCTCCACCGGGGACGCGGTTCAGGGTAACGAAGTCTCCAACGGAAACCTTCTCTTGGCGGCCGCCTGCGCGGACAATCGCGTACACCACTGGGGAACTCACTTCTCTCGACGTTTATTACTAGATTTGCGTGCGGAACCTGGGTCCAAAGTTTCTGGTCCGGCTCACGCTGTGCCTCTACGCCGGTGGGTTCCCCGGGGGGACCCATGAGCTATCCCGTGGACAATCGCACTTGAAATCAAGTGGAGCGTCCTCAAGGTCATAACCCAAGTGTTGGCGTAAGCACCGAAGATCTAGACTACGCTAATTTTGCCTTCGGCCGCAAATGAGGCTGGTTCCGAAGGGAGGTACGTGGTAGGCGCCACTCTGTATGGACAGGATGTTGCCGCAACGACTTCCGGAACCGTGCCCACCTATCGTACAGGCTCCGCCCGGCTCCCCGGGTCAGGCGTGCAGCCGCGGCGCGTCGAAGGAGCCGACCTCGTACCGGGCCGACCGCCGGAAGGCCACGGCCATGGCCCGCCATTGGCTCCCCGGGGTCGATGCCGGCGCCGGCGTCGAGGTCCGCCGAGGCGGGCAGGGCCTCCTGCAGTCGGGGCTTGACCTGGCGGAGCGCGGCCTCCACTCCCGCCGGGCCGCCGTGTCCCATGATTCTGGCCTGCATGGTCGCCATCGCCGGGGACAGCGAACATCCGGTTGTGTGGCCGTTGCGGGTGGGCGCCCGCTCCCCCGGCCCCACGACGGCGGGCCGGGCCTTCTCCGGCCGGGTGCGGACGGCGTCGGGCACCGCGGGGTCCCGCAGCAGGCCGATCTTGACGGCGTCGATGCTGATGTCCGCGCTGGTGGCATCCAGCTGCGCTGAGAGGAAAGCCGCCGGCGGGACACGCACGGCGCCGGCGCCGCGGGTGTTCTGCGCGGTCAGGGCGGTGACGGCCGCCGTGCCGTAGCCGCTGTGCCGTAGCCGCCGTGCGCGGGAATTCTTTTGAGGTCGGCCTGGATTCCGGTGCCGCCGGTGGGATCGGAGCCCCCGATCGCGAGCCTCCGCGGGATCCGGGGTGCCGACGGGGCAGGGACACACGAAAGAAACGAGGAGGTGGTGGCCAAGAGAGACATCCCTTCGCCGGTGCTAACCGGACAGGTTCAACGGGTCTGGATGTCAGAGGGTCGATGCGCGGCACCCCGTGTCAGGGACCCAGCCTGGCCGCACCCTTAACGAAGTCGCGGGCACGGCCCGAACCTGGCCGTATTGCTACGCCGTCCGGACCGCACCCGCGGCCTTGCTGAACTGTTCCGGTGTTAGAGCTCCGAAGCCGGAACTCCGACACCGAGGATGATCGGCTCGCTCGCGGCAGGCTTGGTCGCCGGCACGGTGGCTGCCGGGACCTTGGCCTCATGGACCGAAACGGCGGCCTGCCGGGTTTCCTGGCGCTGTTCCACCGACGTCTCGTTGGCTGCGCCCTGGGCGCGGCTGGCGCTGCGGTTGCGGCGCCCGCGGCGGGCCCGGGACGTGCCCGGCTCGGCTTCCGCCTCGGTTTGGGAACCCGGCGTCTGGGCGCGTCCCGGTCCGGTTCCGCCCGTGCGCGCCGGAGCGGCCGTTGCGCTCCGGGCTGCCGGAGCCTTTGTTGCCGGGGCATTCACCGTCGGCGCAGCCGGTTCCTGCGCGGCCGGAGCCGTGGCGGCCTCCGCTTCTCCCAGGTGGGCGAAGGCCTCGGTCAGGAGGTCCAGGGTCAGCGATGGCGCGCTCTCGTCGGCCTGTTCCACGAACGGCAGGGCGACCTGCTCGCCGCCGAACGTCAGCACGGCAGCGGGACGTCCCGCAGCTTCCTCCGTCGCGGCCAGCTCGACGGCTGCCTCCAGGGCGGCCTGGCGGGCCCCGGCGTCGGCAGCGGCGGCTGCCTCCCCGTCATGGAGGTGGGCGGCGTGCGCCGCTGCGGCGATGTTCGCCAGCGCGGCCCGGGTGGCCTCAGCCTTGGCGTGGCGCTCGGCCTCGGTGGGCTCGGCGTGGACTGCCGCAGGGGCGGACAGCTCGTCCGTGCCCTGGCCGCCCCTGCCGCGGCGGCGGCTCTTGCGTTCGGTCCGGGCGGCGGGCTGGTGTTCGGTCCGTGGGACGTGGTGCTCGGCCGCCACGACGTTGGCGCGGCGGTGCTCCACCGGCTCATCGTGGGTGACGATGCCGCGGCCGTCGCAGGTTTCGCACTGCTCGCCGAAGACTTCCAGCAGCCCGGTGCCCATCCGCTTGCGGGTCATCTGCACGAGGCCCAGCGAAGTCACCTCCGCGACCTGGTGCTTGGTCCGGTCCCGGCCCAGGCACTCCACCATGCGGCGCAGCACGAGGTCGCGGTTGGATTCGAGCACCATGTCGATGAAGTCGATCACGATGATGCCGCCGATGTCGCGGAGCCGGAGCTGCCGGACGACTTCCTCGGCTGCTTCGAGGTTGTTCTTGGTGACGGTTTCCTCGAGGTTGCCGCCGCTGCCGGTGAATTTGCCGGTGTTGACGTCCACCACGGTCATGGCTTCGGTGCGGTCAATCACGAGGGAGCCGCCGGAGGGCAGGAAGACCTTGCGGTCCAGGGCCTTGTGGATCTGCTCGTCGATGCGCCACGCGGCGAAGATGTCCGTGTCCTTGGTCCACTTCTCCAGCCGGCCCACGAGGTCAGGCGCCACGTAGGTGACGTAGGCCTCGATGGTGTCCCAGGCTTCCTCGCCGGAGACGATCAGTTTGGAGAAATCCTCGTTGAAGACGTCACGGACCACCTTGATGGTCAGATCGGGTTCGCCGTAGAGCAGCTCGGGGGCAAGGAGCTTGGTCGAGGTCGACTGGCCTTCGATCCCTTCCCACTGGGCGCGGAGGCGGTTGATGTCGTGCGTGAGCTCTTCCTCGGACGCACCCTCGGCGGCGGTGCGGACGATGACGCCGGCATTTTCCGGCAGGCGGTCCTTGAGGATCCGCTTCAGGCGGTTGCGTTCGACGTCGGGCAGTTTGCGGGAGATTCCGGTCATGGAACCGCCGGGAACGTACACGAGGTAGCGGCCGGGCAGCGAGATCTGGCTGGTGAGGCGGGCGCCCTTGTGCCCGACCGGGTCCTTGGTGACCTGGACCAGCACGGAGTCACCGGACTTCAGCGCGTTCTCGATCCGGCGCTGCTTGCCCTCAAGGTTGACGGATTCCCAGTTGACTTCACCGGCGTAGAGCACGGCGTTGCGGCCGCGTCCGATGTCGACGAAGGCGGCTTCCATGGACGGCAGCACATTCTGGACCTTGCCCAGGTAGACGTTGCCGATCAGGGAATCCTGCTGGGTCTTCGACACGAAGTGCTCGGCCAGGACGCCGTCCTCGAGGACGCCGATCTGGATTCTGTCGTCGCGCTGGCGGACGATCATCTGGCGGTCGACCGACTCGCGCCGGGCCAGGAACTCGGCCTCGGTGATGACGGTGCGGCGGCGGCCGGTGTCGCGGGATTCGCGGCGGCGCTGCTTCTTTGCCTCAAGCCGGGTGGAGCCCTTGAGGGACGTGACGCGGTTGTTGACGGGCGCCTCGGTGGCTGCCCGGGGGGCACGGACGCGGGTCACCGTGTTGGGCGGGTCGTTGTCTTCCCCGCCGGTCAGTTCGAGGTCCTGGTCGCCACGGCGGCGACGGCGGCGGCGGCGTGAGGTCACACCGTCTTCCAGCTGCTCCTCGGTGTCCTCGTCTGTTTCTTCTGCGGCGTCTTCGGATTCGTTCTCGGCGCCGGGCTCACTGTCGGATCCGCGGCTGCTGCGTCCACGGCGTCCGCGGCTGCGGCGGCGACGGCGGCTTCCGGCGTCCTCGCCTTCATCTTCCTCGCCCTCTTCTTCCTCGGCTTCCGCCACTGCGGCGGCTGCCTGGGCCGGGCGCACGACGGTGGCCAGGTCGGGGGCCTGGAAGATCATCGAGCTGACCGCTCCCGGCTCGAGGAAGAGCGATGCGGCGGACGAGGGTGCTGCGGCGGGCGTTTCTGTTGCTTCTGCTGCTGGTGGCGCAGCGGTTTCGGCTGCTGCTTCCATGGGCGCGGCTGCTGCTGTTGTTTCCGGCGTCACTGCGGACTCTGCCGCGGCCGGGGTCCCAGCGACGGGGGTCCCAGCGGCGGGGCTTTCCGCGGCGGGGGCAGCGGCGGCGGGGGCAGCGGCCTTCGCCCGGCTGGCGCGGCGCCGGACCGGCTTCTCAGCCGGAACTTCAGCGGCCGCGGTCTCGGCGGCAGCCGGGGCGCCAGCTGCTGCGGCGTCGTCGGCGAGGGCCGGGAGGGGCTCGGACGGTGCGGCTACCTTGCGGGCGCGGGACCGGCGGACGGGTGCCTTGGCCTTGGCTTCCGCGGCCGGAGCCTCGGTTGCGAGGGTTGCCTCCGCGGGGACTGCCGCGTCGGCTGCCTCCGCGGATGCGGCTGCGGTGTCCGCTGCGTCAGCGGGGGCTCCCGTCTTCGGGAGAGCCTTGCGGCGGGTCCGGACCGGCCGCTTCGGCGGCGTTGCCGCAGCAGCGGCGTCTGCTGGCGCCTCGGCACCGAGGGCGTTGTCGTTGGCCGTTACAACCTGGTCATTATCCATATGTGGCGACACTCCTGCCCCTGAGTTACCGCCACATCCGGCACCCGTGGGGGCAAATATTTGTCAACACCCGCAGGCATTGACAGAAGTCAATTGGATACCCTCAGGTTCGCACCGGCAGTGGGGTGCGGCAGCCCTGGAGGGCCGGCGGAATTGTTCTGAAACCCGTTGATCTACACGTCACAACCAGGTGCCGTCCAATGGCATTGCGGGACAGCCGGGATCAGAGGATCCGTGGCTCCCTGCTCATCATTAGCGGTCTTGGGAACAAAGGCGCCGGACCGGAATCCGGATGTGGATCGGGTTCCAGCCACGATCATTGTCTCACAGGACCCGCTAAATCAGGCGTAAGGGAGGCATCCGGCCCGGACCGTGGACGGAATCACTGGGGACGGCACCACGGCTCCCGGGCTTCATCCAGTCTCCGGCGATAGAATCGGACCAGTTGCACCGACCAAAGGACTTTCATTCCATGCCCACCATCTCCAGTGCCACCAGCGAAGCCGCCGCGCAGCAGCAAGGCTCCAGGACGTCTGTCGCGGAACGGCTGTTGCCTCCGATGACCCGCGACCGCCCGTTCGCATGGCTCCTGCTGGTCACCGGCGTCGTCGGCTGGCTTGCCTCCGGGGCGCTGGTGCTGGAAAAACTGGAGGTCCTTAAGGATCCCAGCCATGTGACGGTGTGCGATGTGAACCCGTGGATCTCCTGCGGGCAGGTCATGCAGACCTGGCAGGGTTCGGTGTTCGGCTTCCCCAACATGTTTCTGGGGATCGTGGCGTTCGCGGTCGTCATCACCACGGCCATGGGCATGCTCGCCGGCGCCACGTTCGCCCGCTGGTACTGGCTGGGTATGCAGGCCGGCGTGACGCTGGGCTTCGCGTTCGTGGTGTGGCTCTGGTCCCAGGCGCTGTACTCCATCCACATCCTGTGCCCGTTCTGCATGGTCGTCTGGGCTGCCATGATTCCCCTGTTCGTCTGGGTCACCGTCCGCAACGTGGCCCACGGCGTCATCCGCCTGCCCGCCGGCGCCACCAGGATCCTGGGCGACTCCGGCTGGATCATCACGGCGCTGCTCTACGTCGCCGTCGTCGCCTCCATCTTCTTCGCCTTCATCCAGGTCTTCATCGGGACTTCCGGCTACTAGGCGCCCGACCCGCGTTGAGACCACCGGCTCCCCCCGCCGAGGTGACAGTTAAGGCCCATGTTCGTGACGAACATGGGCCTCAACTGTCACCCCTGCGGGGAGGGTGGGTCCGGAGGTTAGTCCTGGAACCAGATTTTGATCTCGCGCTCCGCCGATTCCACGGAATCCGAGCCGTGGACCAGGTTCTGCTGTACCTTCAGGCCCCAGTCGCGGCCGAAGTCGCCGCGGATGGTCCCGGGGGCCGCCGTCGTCGGGTCCGTGGTGCCGGCGAGCGAGCGGAAGCCCTCGATCACGCGGTGGCCCTCGAAGATCGCCGCGACCACCGGTCCGCTGAGCATGAACTCAACGAGCGGCTCGTAGAACGGCTTGCCCACGTGCTCCTCGTAGTGCTGCTCCAGCAGTTCGCGGCTCGCGTCGACCTTTTTGAGCTCGGCCAGGGTGTAGCCCTTGGCCTCGATGCGGGCGATGATGCTGCCGGTCAGGTTTCGGCTGACGCCGTCGGGCTTGATCAGGACGAGGGTGCGCTCAATGCTCACAGCTGCTCCAATGTGTTGGGGACGGGGTTCGAAAATTAGTCTAGTTGCTTTGATCTTCGGGGTGGGCTGCGTCCCAGGCGGCCTGTTCGCGTTCCCGCTGGGCAGCCTCCCGGTCGATCCGGATGCCGGTGCGGATGCCGTACCACCAGGCCACCGCGAAGAGGCCGCCGACCAGGAACATGCCCGGTTCCAGGATGCCGGTCAGGATCAGCACAATCTGCAGGATCCAGCCCAGGGCCACTCCCCACGGTTTGGTCAGCACCGCGCAGGTCAGGGCGTAGACCAGGCTCAGCGTGATCCCGACCGAGAAGATCAGGACCGGCGGGAATTCATCCCGCCGCAGCCCGAAGACGGTGAGGGTGCCGAAGAGCACCACGAAGGCCTCCAGCAGCAGCACCGTGGAGGCGAACAGGACTTTGGTGGAGCGGCGTTTCTTGGGCATGCCGGGCTGCCATTCGCGCTGGGCTTTGGTGAGTTTCGCCATGGGCTACGCCTCCGCCTTTCCGAGCAGGATCCGGGCTTCCGCCACGAGTGTGATGGACCCGGTGACGAGGACGCCGCCGGCGAGGTCGTCGTTGGCTTCGGCCCGTTCCACAGCCCATTCGAGGGCGTCGTCGAGCTTTTCGGCCACGTGGATGTTCTCCTCGCCGAAACCGAGCTCCAGCGCGAGTTCCGCAAGGTCCTCGGCCGGCACCGCGCGGGGCGAGTTGGACTGCGTGAAGCAGTATTCGGCGGCCAGGTCCCCGAGGGATTCCTTGAGCTGCCGGAGAATTTCCTCGGCGTCCTTTTCCCGCAGGACGCCGACCACCACGACCAGCTTGGTGAAGCTGAAGGCCTCGTGGATGGCCTCGGCGGAGACCCGGATACCCTCGGGGTTGTGCGCGGCGTCCACGATGATGGTCGGCGCGGTGCGCACCACCTCCAGCCGGCCCGGCGAGGTGACCGAGGCGAACGCCTCCTGCACCAGCCCGGCGTCGAGCGCCTTTTCGGCGCCGAAGAAGGCCTCCAGCGCGGCAATCGCGACGGCGGCGTTCTCGGCCTGGTGCGCGCCGTGCAGCGGCACCAGCAGGTCCTCATAGCGGCCCGCGATGCCCTGGATGGTGACCATCTGGCCGCCTACGGCCACGGTGCGGGATTCGACGCCGAACTCGACGCCTTCGAAGCGGAACGGGACGTTGGTTTCCTTGGCTTTTTCCAGCAGCACCTGGGCCGCGTCGCGGGGCTGAGCGGCGCTGACCAGGAAACCGCCGGGCTTGATGATGCCAGCCTTTTCGTAGGCGATGTCCTCGGTGGTGTCGCCCAGGAGGTCCGTGTGGTCCAGCGAGATCGGGGTGACCACAAAGACCTGGCCGTCGCCGACGTTGGTCGCGTCGGTGATCCCGCCCAGGCCGACCTCGATGACGGCGACGTTGACCGGCTGGTCCGCGAAGACGGCGAACCCCAGGATGGTGAGGCATTCGAAGTACGTCAGCCGGGGCTGGCCTTCGGCCTCGAGTTCACTGTCCACAATGGCCAGGTACGGGCGGATTTCGTCCCAGATCCGGACGAAGGTCTCATCCGGTACCGGGGCGCCGTCGATGCTGATCCGTTCGGTGACCTTGGACAGGTGCGGGCTCGTGTACCGCCCGGTGCTCAGCCCGTGCGCGCGCAGCCCGGCCTCGATCATGCGGGCCGTGGAGGTCTTGCCGTTGGTGCCGGTGACATGGATGATCGGGAACGCCTTGTTCGGCTCCCCCAGGATGTCCATGGCCCGGTGCAGCGGGGCCAGCCGCGGCTCCATCTTGTTTTCCGGCGCCCGGCCCAGCAGCTCGGCGTAGACGCTTTCTACGGAGAATTCGTCGGTCATGGACTACGCCTCAACTTTCTTGGCAACGCTCACCTGGGGTTCCTTGACGTCGGCCGCAACAGTTTCCAGCTCGATGGTCAGTGTTTCGGTCTTGACGAGTTCCGCGTTGGCCAGCAGGGCCTCGACGACGTCCTGCCGTGCGGTGACGGTGGTGTGAATCCGGTCGCTGACGTTGAGTCCGGCATCCTTGCGGGCCTGCTGGATGGCGCGGACCATGTCGCGGGCTGCACCTTCGGCCTCCAGCTCCGGGGTGACGTCGGTGTTCAGGACCACAAAGCCGCCGCCGGGAAGGACCGCGGCCGCGCGGGATCCTTCGCCTTCCGCGGCTTCGGCCACGACGGTTTCCAGGGTGTATTCCTGCGGCTCGAGTTCGAGGCCGCCGGCGGTGACCACTCCGGCGTCGCTGAGCGACCAATTGCCGGATTTGGCGCCCTTGATGGCCTGCTGGACGTTCTTGCCCAGCCGTGGTCCCGCGGCCCGGGCGTTCACCACGAGCTTCTGCTCGATGCCGAACTCCGCCGGGGAGGCGCTGTCGGCATCGAGCAGGCGGACGGAGCGCAGGTTCAGTTCATCGGCGACGACGGCGGCGAAGCCTTCCAGCGAGTCCGCGCCGGGTGCCACCACAGTGAGTTCCTGCAGCGGCAGCCGGACGCGCAGGTTGGCGGCCTTGCGCAGGGAGGAGCCGGTGGAGCAGATCTGCTGGACCCGGTCCATGGCCTCGACGAGGCCCGGGTTGGCCGGGAACAGTTCCGCGTCCGGCCAGTCGGCCAGGTGCACGGAGCGCCCGCCGGTGAGGCCGCGCCAGATCTCCTCGGAGATCAGCGGCAGCAGCGAGGCCGCGACCCGGCAGACCGTCTCCAGCGCGGTGTAGAGCGCGTCGAAGGCGTCCACGTTCTCGTCGAAGAAGCGCTGGCGGCTGCGCCGGACGTACCAGTTGGTGAGCATGTCCAGGTAGCTGCGCAGTTCATCGCAGGCACCGGAGATGTCGTAGCTGTCCAGCTGCGCGGTCATGTTCCGGACCAGGTCCCCGGTGTTGGCCATCAGGTACTGGTCCAGGGTGTCGGCGTAGCCGTTGTAGCGCAGCTTCGCGTCATAGCCGGACGCTGGTCCTGCTGCAGCGTTGGCAGCGTTCGTGTAGAGCGTGAAGAAGCTGTACACGTTCCACAGCGGCAGGATGACCTGGCGGACGCCGTCGCGGATGCCCTGCTCGGTGACGACGAGGTTGCCGCCGCGCAGGATCGGGCTGGACATCAGGAACCAGCGCATGGCGTCGGAGCCGTCGCGGTCCAGGACCTCGGAGACGTCCGGGTAGTTGCGCAGGCTCTTGGACATCTTCTGGCCGTCCGAGCCCAGGACGATGCCGTGGCTGATGACGTTGCGGAAGGCCGGCCGGTCGAACAGTGCGGTGGAGAGGATGTGCAGCATGTAGAACCAGCCGCGGGTCTGGCCGATGTACTCGACGATGAAGTCCGCCGGGTTGTGGGTGTCGAACCATTCCTCGTTCTCGAACGGGTAGTGGACCTGGCCGTAGGGCATGGAGCCGGAGTCGAACCAGACGTCCAGGACGTCCTCGACGCGGCGCATGACGGACTGGCCCTCCGCCGGGGTGCGCGGGTCGTCCGGGTTGGGTCGGGTCAGTTCGTCGATGAACGGCCGGTGCAGGTCCACCTCGCCGGCCTTGTTCAGCGGCAGGCGGCCGAAGTCGGCCTCGATCTCGGCGAGCGAGCCGTAGACGTCGGTGCGCGGGTAGTCCGGGTCCGTGGACTGCCAGACCGGGATGGGGCTGCCCCAGTAGCGGTTCCGGCTGATTGACCAGTCCCGGGCGTTGGCGAGCCACTTGCCGAACTGGCCGTCCTTGACGTTGCCCGGGATCCAGTTGATGTCCTGGTTGAGCTCGGACATGCGGTCCTTGAACTTGGTGACCTCGACGTACCAGGAGGACACTGCGCGGTAGATCAGCGGGTTGCGGCAGCGCCAGCAGTGCGGGTAGCTGTGCTCGTAGCTGGCCTGGCGGACCAGCCGGCCCTGGGCGCGGAGCACCTGGGTGATCGGCTTGTTGGCGTCGAAGACCTGCAGCCCGGCGATCTCGGCCAGCGGGCCGTGGCTGAACAGCGGCAGGAACTTGGCGCCTTCGTCCACGGAGAGGACGACGGGGATGCCCGCCTCTTCACAGACCTTCTGGTCATCCTCACCGTAGGCCGGAGACTGATGGACGAGGCCGGTACCGTCGGTGGTGGTGACGTAATCGGCCACGAGGAAGCGCCAGGCGTTCTGGTTGCCGTACTTCTCGTCGTCAGCGAAGTAGTCCCAGAGGGGTTCGTACGTCAGGCCTTCGAGTTCGGTGCCGGTGTGGGTGGAGATGACCGCAGCCTCGGCCGCGGCGGCACCTTCGGCGCCGTCGCCGTAGCCAAGATCCTTGGCGTAGGTGCCGAGCAGTTCGGCGGCCAGCAGGAAGCTGCCGGTGACGGGCGCGTCAGTGGAGGCGGCCTTGACGCCGTTGGGTCCAGCCGGCAGGACCACGTACCTGATGTCGGGGCCGACGGCGAGCGCGGCATTGGTGGGCAGCGTCCAGGGCGTCGTGGTCCAGGCGAGCGCCTGCACACCGGCGAGCTGCTTCGACAGGTCCGACTCCCCTGCCGTGATCGGGAAGGTGACGGTAACGGTCTGGTCCTGGCGGTTCTTGTAGACGTCGTCATCCATGCGCAGTTCATGGTTGGACAGCGGCGTCTCGTCCTTCCAGCAGTACGGCAGCACGCGGTAGCCGTTGTAGGTGAGGCCCTTTTCGTGCAACTGCTTGAAGGCCCAGAGCACGGACTCCATGTACTCGACGTTGAGCGTCTTGTAGTCGTTCTCGAAGTCGACCCAGCGCGCCTGGCGGGTGACGTAGCTCTTCCACTCGTCGGCGTACTTCATCACGGAGGCACGGCAGGCGTCGTTGAACTTGTCGATGCCCATGGCCTCGATCTGGGTCTTGTCCGTCATGCCCAGCTGCTTCATGGCTTCCAGCTCGGCGGGCAGCCCGTGGGTGTCCCAGCCGAAGCGGCGCTCGACGCGGCGTCCGCGCTGGGTCTGATAGCGGCCCACGAGGTCCTTGGCGTAGCCGGTCAGCAGGTGGCCGTAATGCGGCAGGCCGTTGGCGAACGGGGGACCGTCGTAGAAGACGAATTCGTTGCTGCCACGCTCTCCGCCAGGAAGGTCAGAGGGGCGCTGGTCGATGCTGGCTTGGAACGTGCCGTCCTCGTCCCAGTACTTGAGGATGCGCTCTTCGACCTCCGGGAACCTCACGGAGGCCGACACACCGGAGGTGGTGGAAGCAGAGGTGGGGGCGCCTGCGCCGGACGTGGCGGCGGAGGCCTTCGGGTAATAAGTCATCTCGACATCCTGGGTTGAGCTGGTGAACAAGTGGTTTCATTCAGGATGCGAGGACGGCCCCTGCACTGTCTTTCGACAACACCGGCACCGCGGTACCACCTCACTTACCGGCATCGGTCCCACTTCCCCGGGGGGAAGCACCGGCGTCGGCCGCTCATTACTGCTGTGACGGGCTTACCCGTCCGGTTCTACCGGCTCTGGCGCACTATGTTGCAGGAAAGTCGTGGCGCCGGGGCGTTCTTCCGGAAGCTCACCGGTGATGGCCGGGTCAAAGCTGCTCTAAGAAGTCTAACAACTGCAACGGCCCCGCAATGCCTACACTGAATCCATGATGTTCCGGACCCGGGTCCGCGTTGCCCCGCGAACGCCTGCGGGCGGGTCCGGCTGGCGGTGGCTGGCGGGGCTGGCGGCAGCACCCGTTGTGGTGGTCTCCGTCTTCCGTGCCGTGCCGCAGGAATGGCCCATCACCGTGGTCCAGCTGGTGTCCTTCACCCCGTGGCTGGTGCTGCCCGCGGGCGCCTCGCTGCTGTTCGCGGTGCTGGGACGGCGGCGATGGATGGCGGGCACCGCGGCCTGCCTCGTGGCCGTGCAACTCTTCTGGCTGGTCCCGCTGGACTACACCAGGTCAGCGCCGGACGCCGCGCCGGGCTCCGCACCGGGCTCCGCGCCGAATGCTGCGGCTGACTCTGTGAACGGCGCAGTGGAGCTGCGGACAATGAGCCTCAACGCCAAACTGGGCAAAGCGGACGCGGCGGAAATCGTCAGGCTGGTCCGCGAGAACGGCATCACGCTGCTGACGCTCCAGGAGTACACCCAGGCGTTCGAGGACCGGCTGGCTGCTGCCGGCCTGCCCGCTCTGCTGCCGAACAGGATCAGCCACCCTGCGGGCCGCGCCGCCGGCAATGCCGTCTACTCGGTCCACCAGCCGGTGGCCACCGGGGAAGTTCCCGACTCCCATTTCCCGATGCCGCTGATCCGGCTCACCGCCGAGGCCAACGGGCAACGCGCCGTCGTCGAACTGACGAACGTCCACGTACGTGCACCCGTGGGCGTGGGCCTGCCGAAGTGGCGCAGCGACCTGGCAGCCCTCGGCCGGCTGGCGTCACAGCCCGGGAATGTGGTGCTGGCCGGTGACTTCAACGCCACTTATGACCATGCCGAGTTCCGGGAGATCCTGCAGGGCGGGGGGCGGACACTGGTGGACGTGGGAATGGCCGAGGGCTCACGGCTGGTCCCCACCTGGCCGATGGAGGAGCTGTTCCTCCCCGGCATCACGATCGACCATGTGCTGACCAGCCCGTCGGTGCGCAGCGCGGACTACGCCGTGCACCGGGTGGCCGGGACGGACCACGCCGCCATCATGGCCACACTGACCGTCCCGGCCACCGGGTAGGCCAGGCAACGCGGGGTCACATCCAGCCCATAAACCCCCGGTCAATGGGCCGTAGGTGACCCCGCGTTGCCGGTCCGGTCCCGGATAAGCGACGGTTGCCGGGCGACGCCGCGGCCGGGCGCGAAAGCTTAGCCCTTGCGGATCAGCTTGTAGTTGGCGGCCTGCGCCACCGGGCGGATCACGATCTGGTCCAGGTTGACGTGGTGCGGTGCGGTGACGGCGTAGCGGACGACGTCGGCGACGTCCGCCGCGGTGAGCGGTTTCTCGACGCCCTGGTACACCTTGGCGGCCGCTGACTGGTCGCCGAGGCGGTTCAGCGCGAACTCCTCCGTCTGGACCAGTCCGGGGGCGACCTCGATCACGCGGAGATTGTGCTCGGCCTCCTCGAGGCGCAGGGCGCCGGTGAGTGCGTGCTGGGCGAACTTCGCCGCGTTGTAGCCGCCGCCGCCCTCATAGGCGGACAGTCCCGCCGTCGACGTCAGGTTCAGGACGGTGCCTTCACCGCAGGCGCGGAGCATTGGAAGGAACGCCCGAATGAGCTTCATGGTGCCCAGGACGTTGACCTCGAACATCCATTCCCAGTCCTCGGTCCTGGCCGTGGCCACCTTGTCCGCGCCGCGGGCGCCGCCGGCGATGTTGATGAGCGTGTCGATGCCGCCGGCGCGGGTCACCTCGTCCAGGAGCCGGGCGACGTCGGCGTCGTCGGTCACGTCCGCCGGAAGCGCGATGGCGCCGGTTTCCGCGGCGAGCGCCTCTAACCGGTCCACGCGGCGGGCGACGGCGTACACGGTCCACCCCTCGGTCCGGAGCGCACGCACGGTGGCCTCGCCGATTCCGGTGCTGGCGCCGGTGACAACTGCTGCTTTGTTGTGAAGTTCCTCAGTCATGGCACCACCCTAACGGCAAGTCCAGGCCCTCCGCGCGGCGTTCCCCCACGGGAGGACCTGGATGAAGCCGGATGAACTCGGCCGCCCCAGGAGCGGTCAGCGGGCCAGGAAATCCTGCAGGACCCGGGCATGGTTGGTCTGCGGGTCCCTCGCGGCGAACAACAGCGTCACCTTCCCGTGCTCGGCGGCCAGGTCCCGCAGCGTCTGCACGGCCGGGTTGCCGTCGAGCTCGGCCTCATAGGCGGCACGGAAGTCGGCAAAGCGTTCCTGCATGTGCGCGAACTCGGTCCGCAGCGGCGGCGAGGGTGCCACGTCTTTGAGCCACAGCTCCAGCTGCGCGCGTTCCTTGCTGATCCCCCGCGGCCAGAGCCGGTCCACCAGGACCCGGCAGCCGTCGTCGTCCGCGGGCTCGTCATAGATGCGCTTGATCGCGAAGGGTCCGGCAAATGTCTCCATGTGCGCATGCTACGCCGGAACGCGAAAGATGAGCCCGGCAGCCCTGGCACGGGAAGCAATCCTGGACCTGACCCGCCGCTGCCAGGTCTGGCGAAACTTGAGGGCGTTCCAGGAGGCCAACAGCAGCGTCCCTTTGCCCGAACCGCATAAACCCTGTGGCCCGGCCCTTGCTGCAGCTGACGCAGGTACTCAAGCGTTCCCCCGGCCCGTGCCCCGTCTGGTTCGATGACTGAATGGATCATTCACAGCTGAACTTGTCCGGTCGAAAGCTCAATAGGGGCGATCGTGTCGCGGTTCTTTCTCCGTCGTTCGCCGCCCCCGGACTCGCCCCGGCCGTGCATGAGCAGGCGATGCGGCGGCTCATTGCCGCTACGGGATTGATCCCGGTGGAATTCCCGACGACACGCAAGCTCGGATCCAGTCCCGAGGAACGGGCGGCGGACATCAATGCGGCATTCGCCGATCCCGGCATCCGTGCGATTCTTGCCACCATCGGCGGCGACGACCAGATCACGGTCCTGCCGCATCTCGACGCGGCGGCGGTCGTCGCGGATCCCAAGATCTTCATCGGATACAGCGACAACACCAACCTGCTCAACTGGCTGTGGTCCCTGGGGATAACCGCCTACTACGGTGGCTCGACCCAGGTCCACCTCGGCGCCGGGCCCGGTGTGGACGACGTCCACCTCGCTTCCCTGCGGGCTGCCCTGCTCACCGGAGGCGAGCTGGAGATCACCGATCCCGGGGAATCAGAGGACTTCGGACCGGACTGGCTCGAACCGCGGGCACTCGGCGAATATGGCGACCGCGAGCCCACCGAACCCTGGGCGTGGTCAGGTCCCGGACGCACGGTCTCCGGTCACACGTGGGGTGGTGCCTCGAAGTCCTCGACCAGCTCGCCATCGCCGACAGGCTCCCCTCAGTCGACGCGCTCCGGGGCGCCATCTTGATCCTCGAAACCAGCGAGCTGCTGGCTCCCGCAGATTGGGTCAAGCGATGGGTCCGAGCGCTCGGCGAACGCGGTGTCCTGGGGGCGGTCGACGGCGTGATGGTCGCCAGGCCTCCCGTCAGCTGCCACGGAAAGGTTCCGCCTCCCGCTGAACGGGCTCGGCTACGCGCCGCACAGCGGGACGTGGTCAGCACCGAAATCGCCCGGTACAACCCGGACGCCGTCGTATGCGTCGGGGTCCCCTTCGGGCACACCCGACCGCAGTGGATCCTCCCCTACGGCGGTCGAATCCAATTCGAGGGAAAATCCAGGACCATTACCGCCAGCTACGCCTGACGGTGGCTGGGGGCGCCGCGCCGCAACACCCTCAGATCCCCGCCATTGGCGGGCCCCGGCAGTCTGCCGGCACGGACCGTGGAAGAATTGGGCCCATGGCTGAAGACACGCAGGGTACAGACACGCCCACCACCGCCCCCATCAACGTTCCGGACAAGCCCGCCCTGGAGGGGCTCGAAGACGCCCTCACCCGGCGCTGGCTTGACGAAGGGACCTACAAGTTCGACCCGGACACCACGCGGGAGCAGGTGTACTCGATCGACACTCCCCCGCCCACGGCGTCGGGTTCGCTGCACGTGGGCCACATGTTCTCCTACACCCAGACCGACGTCCTGGCCCGCTACCAGCGCATGACCGGCAAGAACGTGTTCTACCCGATGGGCTGGGACGACAACGGCCTGCCCACCGAGCGCCGCGTGCAGAACTACTACGGCGTTCGCTGCGACCCGACCACCGCGTACGACGCCGGCTACCGGCCTCCGGCCGAGCCCGCCAAGAATCAGCGCGACTTCGACGTCGTCTCGCGCCGGAACTTCATCGAACTGTGCGAGGAGCTCGCCGTCGAGGACGAGAAAGTCTTCGAGAACCTGTTCCAGACACTCGGCCTGTCCGTGGACTGGGACCTGACCTACCGCACGATCGACGACAAGTCCCGCGCCATCTCCCAGCGCGCCTTCCTGGCGAACCTCGCCGCCGGCGACGCCTACATGGCCGAGGCCCCCACCCTGTGGGATGTCACCTTCCGCACCGCCGTGGCCCAGGCCGAACTCGAGGACCGCGAGGTCGCCGGAGCGTACTACCGCTACCCCTTCTTCACCGAAGACGGCGAGAAGATCTACATCGAGACCACCCGCCCGGAACTGTTGGCCGCCTGCGCCGCCCTGGTGGCGAACCCCGACGACGAGCGCTACCAGCCACTGTTCGGCAAGAAGGTCACCTCCCCGCTGTTCGGCGTTGAGGTGGAGGTCATGGCCCACCCGCTGGCCAAGGCGGACAAGGGCTCCGGCATCGCCATGGTCTGCACCTTCGGCGACCTCACCGACGTCACCTGGTGGCGCGAACTCCAGCTGCCCACGCGGGCGATCGTGGGCCGCGACGGGCGCATCATCGGCGAGACCCCGGAATGGATCACCACCGCCGAAGGCCGCGCCACCTTCGAGTCGATCGCCGGCAAGACGGTCTTCAGCGCCAAGGAGGGCGTGGTGGAGCTCCTGGCCGCCGCCGAACTCCTCGACGGCGAGCCGAAGAAGATCATGCACCCGGTGAACTTCTTCGAAAAGGGCGACAAGCCCCTCGAGGTCGTGACCTCGCGACAGTGGTACATCCGCAACGGCGGCCGGGACGGGGAACGCCGCGAGCGGCTCATCGCCCGTGGTCACGAGATCGAATTCCACCCGGCTTTTATGCGATCACGCTACGAGAACTGGATTTCGGGGTTGAACGGTGACTGGCTCGTGTCCCGCCAGCGGTTCTTCGGTGTGCCTGTGCCCGTCTGGTACCCGCTGGACGCCGACGGCAACCCGGACTTCGCGGCCCCCCTCGTCCCGTCCGACGCGCAGCTGCCGGTGGACCCCGCCGCGGACGCGGCCCCGGGTTACGAGGAGGCCCAGCGCGATGTGCCGGGCGGTTTCACCGGCGACGCCGATGTGCTGGACACCTGGGCCACGTCCTCGCTGACCCCGCAGATCGTGGGCGGCTGGAGCACCGACGAGGCGCTCTTCGCCAAGGTCTTCCCGTTTGACGTGCGCCCCCAGGCTCACGACATCATCAGGACCTGGCTGTTCTCCACGGCTGTGCGCGCCGACGCCCTGCAGGACGTCGCGCCGTGGAAGCACGCAGCGATCTCCGGCTGGATCCTGGACCCGGACCGCAAGAAGATGTCCAAGTCCAAGGGCAACGTGATCGTCCCCACCGATGTGCTGGAGGAGTTCGGCTCGGACGCCGTCCGCTACTGGGCGGCCTCCGCCAAGCTCGGCGCAGACACGGCCTACGAAATCGCGCAGATGAAGATCGGCCGCCGGCTGGCCATCAAGCTGCTCAACGCCTCCAAGTTCGTGCTGAACCTGGGCGCCACGGAAAACTCGGTGGTTTCCGGGGACCTCTCCGTGCTCTGCAACCCCCTGGACCGGGCCGTGCTGGCCCAGCTCTCCGACGTGGTCCAGCAGGCCACCAAGGCGTTCGAAAACTACGACTACGCCCGGGCCCTGCAGATTACCGAAAGCTTCTTCTGGCACTTCACCGATGACTACGTGGAGCTCATCAAGGACCGCGCCTACGGTGCCGCCGGCGAGACCGAACAGGCGTCGGTCCTCGCGGCGCTGGCGACGAGCCTGGACACGCTGCTGCGCCTCTTCGCCCCGTTCCTGCCCTTCGCGACGGAGGAAGTCTGGAGCTGGTGGCGCACTGGTTCCGTGCACCGCGCCCAGTGGCCGTCCGCCGTCGAGATTGACGGCGACACCACCCTGCTGGCCACCGTGGGAACCGCGCTCAGCGGCATCCGCAAGGCCAAGTCGGAGGCCAAGGTCAAGCAGCGCACCGAGGTGCTGTCCGCGACCATCACGGCTTCGGAGTCCCTCACCACGCAGCTGAACGCCGGCCTCGCCGACCTCAAGGCTGCGGCCAACGCGCGCGAGCTGACCCTGGCGGTGGGCAACGGCGAACTGGCCGTGAGCGACGTCGTCCTGGCGCCGGCAGAAGTCTAGGAGCCCCGCCGGCCGCCCGTTGCGGGCCGGTTTTTGGGCAAAGGGGAAGCCCCATCAGCGTTTTGCCGTTGGTGGGGCTTCGACTTTTCGATTGTCACGTGACGTCTTAGACAATCTGGCAGAATCCTTGGATTTTCAGGTCTTCCTACCTCGTCACTGGTAGCCATCATCTGACTTTGCCGAAGGCTGCGTCGGATGAGTGTCACTGAATCTTTGGTTCCTGCGTCCCGCTTCTTTCGAAGTGGGTAAGTTCAATTGTGATCCCAGCCGCCCGGATACACAAGAGCCCCGGAAGAACTACATCAGAGTAGTTCTTCAGGGGCTTTTTGCTGCCCCTGGGGGCGTTCCTGACCCGCCCGGACGGCTAGTTAAAAACGGGGTCTTCGGTGCGGCTGCGCTTGATTTCGAAGAAATACGGGAACGACGCCAGGGTCACCGAGGCGTCCCAAAGGCGGCCGGCCTCCTCGCCCCGCGGGATGCGCGTGAGCACGGGGCCGAAGAAGGCGGTGCCGTTGAACGCAACGACGGGTGTGCCGACGTCCTGGCCCACCAGCGAAATTCCGGCCTCGTGGCTCGTCCGCAGCGCGGCGTCGAATTCATCGGTGTGGCCGGCTGCCGCGAGTTCCGCGGGCAGGCCGACCTCGGCGAGGGACTTGGAGATGACCTCGGCGATGTCCTTGTTGCCCTCGTTGTGGATCTTGGTGCCCATGGCGTCGTAGAGCGCTTTGACGTGCCCTGTGCCGTGCCGCTCGGCGGCCGCCGTGATGACCCGCACCGGCGCCCAGGCCTTGGTGAGGAACGCCTTGTACTCCGCCGGGAGCTCCTCACGGCCCTCGTTGAGCATGGCGAGGCTCATGACGTGCCATTCGGTGCTGATGTCGCGGACGTCTTCCACCTCGCTGATCCAGCGGGAAGTCACCCAGGCAAAGGGGCACATCGGATCAAACCAGAAGTCAGCTTTATTGGTTTCAGGCACAGGTGTTCTCCTTGGGATGTCTGGGGAAAAGGTGCACAGCGCCAGCCCAGCGACCGGACGCACCACAGGTGACAGCGGGCGGCGCGGCCTGTTTATTCCGGATCAGGCGGACTTGCGGCGCTTGACGTCGTGGGCGATCATCGTGGGCGCGGCCTTCTTGGAGACCACTTCCTCGGTGATGATGACCGTGGCGATGTCGTCGCGGCTGGGCAGGTCGAACATCACCGGGAGCAGGACTTCCTCCATGATGGCGCGGAGCCCGCGGGCTCCGGTGCCGCGTTCGAGCGCCTGGTCCGCGATCGTGTTCAGCGCCTCCTCGTCGAAGACCAGCTCCACGCCGTCAAGCTGGAACATCTTCTGGTACTGCTTCACCAGGGCGTTCTTCGGCGTGGACAGGATCTGGATGAGCGCAGACCGGTCCAGGTTGGAGACCGTGGTGATCACCGGGAGGCGGCCGATGAACTCCGGGATGAGCCCGAACTTCAGCAGGTCCTCGGGCATGACCTCGCCGTAGGAGTCCGCATTGTTCTTGACCTCGTTGAGCGGGGCCCCGAAACCGATGCCCTTGCGCCCGGACCGAGAACCGATGATCTCCTCGAGGCCGGCGAAGGCGCCGGCGACGATGAAGAGCACGTTGGTGGTGTCGATCTGGATGAATTCCTGGTGCGGGTGCTTGCGGCCTCCCTGCGGCGGAACCGAGGCGACGGTGCCCTCGAGGATCTTGAGCAGGGCCTGCTGGACACCCTCGCCCGAGACGTCCCGGGTAATGGAGGGGTTCTCGCTCTTGCGCGAGATCTTGTCGATCTCATCGATGTAGATGATGCCTTGCTCGGCCTTTTTGACGTCGTAGTCGGCGGCCTGGATGAGCTTGAGCAGGATGTTCTCGACGTCCTCGCCGACATAGCCGGCCTCTGTCAGCGCGGTGGCGTCGGCGACGGCGAAGGGGACGTTGAGGCGGCGGGCCAGGGTCTGCGCGAGGTAGGTCTTGCCGCAGCCGGTGGGGCCGATCAGCAGGATGTTGGACTTGGCGATCTCGACGTCGTCGTGATGGACGCCCTCGGCGAGGCTGCCGCTCTTGGGTGCGTGCCCGGCCTGGATGCGCTTGTAGTGGTTGTAGACCGCGACGGCGAGGGAGCGTTTGGCGGGCTCCTGGCCGATCACGTACTCCTGCAGGAAGTCGAAGATCTCGCGGGGCTTGGGCAGCTCAAAACTGCCCAGGTCAGCTACTTCGGCGAGTTCTTCTTCAATGATCTCGTTGCAGAGTTCAATGCACTCGTCGCAGATGTAGACGCCGGGCCCGGCAATGAGCTTCCGAACCTGCTTCTGGCTCTTTCCGCAGAAAGAACACTTCAGCAGATCCGTGCTCTCGCCAATCCGAGCCATATGTGAACCCCTTTAGAATCTTGCTGCCGGCCGTGTTCCACTCCTGCGCAGCGCTGCACCCGTTACTGGAATCACGGACGCGCCTTGGAAGGCGCCAGCCGTGACATGTTCCACTCTAGGTCACTTTGGGCCTGTTGGGTGGAAAGCCGACGCCGGTGCGGCCACAAAAGTGGGCCGCACCGGCGTCGGGTACTGCTTGTGCCGTGATGGCTTGCTACTTGGTGATCGCCTGGGGCTTCATCTTGCGGGAATCCAGCACCTGGTCGATCAGTCCGTACTGCATGGCCTCAGCAGCGGTGAGGATCTTGTCGCGCTCGATGTCGTTGTTGACCTGTTCCGGCGTCCGGCCGGAGTGCTTGGCCAGCGTGTCCTCGAGCCAGGCCCGCATGCGCATGACCTCGGCGGCCTGGATCTCCAGGTCGGAGGCCTGGCCGCCCTGGCCGCCGGAAAGCGAGGGTTGGTGGATCAGCACGCGGGCGTTCGGCAGCGCAAGGCGCTTGCCCGGCGTCCCGGCGGCGAGGAGCACGGCCGCGGCACTGGCGGCCTGGCCGAGGCAGACGGTCTGGATTTCCGGGCGGATGTACGTCATCGTGTCGTAGATCGCTGTCATGGCGGTGAAGGAGCCGCCCGGGGAGTTGATGTAGAGCGTGATGTCGCGGTCCGGGTCGGTGGACTCAAGCACGAGCAGCTGCGCCATCACGTCGTCGGCCGAGGCGTCGTCGACCTGGACACCAAGGAAGATGATCCGGTCCTCGAACAGCTTGGTGTACGGGTCCTGGCGCTTGAAGCCGTAGGGGGTGCGCTCTTCGAACTGCGGCAGCACGTAGCGGCTGCTCGGCAGGTTACCGGCAGTCGAACCGAAGTTGTAGTTCATGTTCATTGCTCCTGAATTCATTGCTATCTACCTGCCGGTCAGTTCTCGGTGGCATCGTCGGTTGAGTCGGTGACTGAGGCGGTGTCGGCGTTGGTACCGCCGCCGCCGGCCACGGATCCCGCGTGCGCCGCGATCTTGTCGAAGAACCCGTATTCGAGGGCGTCCTTGGCCGTGAACCACTTGTCGCGGTCGTTGTCCTTGAGGATGGTCTCGACGCTCTGCCCGGTCTGGTCGGCCGTCAGTTCGGCCATGACCTTCTTCATGTGCAGGATGAGCTCGGCCTGGATCTTGATGTCCGAGGCTGTGCCGCCGATGCCGCCCGAGGGCTGGTGCATCAGGATACGGGCGTTGGGGGTGGCGTAGCGCTTTCCCTTGGTGCCGGAGGAGAGCAGGAACTGTCCCATCGAGGCGGCGAGGCCGGTGGCGACGGTGACGACGTCGTTCGGGATGAACTGCATCGTGTCGTAGATGGCCATACCGGCGGTCACGGAGCCGCCCGGCGAGTTGATGTAGAGGTAGATATCCTTCTCGGGGTTCTCGGCCGAGAGCAGCAGCAGCTGCGAGCAGATCGCGTTGGCGTTCTCGTCGCGGACCTCGGAGCCGAGCCAGATGATGCGCTCTTTCAGCAGGCGGTTGTAAATGTAGTTATCCTGGGCTGCCGGATCGACAGTAGCCATCCGGGGTGCCCCTGCTTGCTGTGACATATGTACTTACCTCTCGCTGGCGACGGTGACGCCACTGGACGACATCACTGAACTTTCCTACATGGACACTAACGGGTTTCCCGGCTCCATTGTGCTCAGGCGCGGGGCTGTTCGCTGACGGCGCACGATTGCCCGGGAGGGTTCATCACCGGCTTAAAAAGCCGCACCCCCGGATCAGTGATCCGGGGGTGCGGCAGGAACTGCGGGAACAGAAAGTGCTAGAACTTCACTGCTGCCGGGTCATCGTTCTTTACGGTCTCGGCTGCTGCTTCCTCGGAAGCGGCGTCCTGGACATCGGGTTCGGTTCCGGCCTCGACCGGTGCCTCTTCGCCGCCGGGGCGGACGAAGTCGCTGAGGTCAACCCTGTTGCCCTCGGTGTCGGTGACCTCGGCCTGGCCCAGGACGACGGCCAGTGCCTTGCGGCGGCGGACCTCGGACACCATCATCGGTACCTGGCCGCTCTGATCGATGATCTGGGCGAACTGGTTCGGGTCCATGCCGTACTGGCCGGCCGTGGTGACGATGTAGTCGATCAGCTCATTCTGGCTGACATTGACTTCTTCCTTCTCGGCGATGGCGTCCAGGATGATCTCGTTCTGGAAGGCGCGCTCCGTGTTGGCCTTGACCTCGGCGCGGTGCTCCTCGGTGTCGTGCTCGCCTTCACCGTGGGCGTTCTCGGCGTTGAAGTGCTGCTCAAGCTGCTCTTCGACGACGGAATCCGGGACGGGGACCGCTACGAGCTCAACGAGCTTGTCGAGGACCTTGTCGCGGGCTTCGACGCCCTGCTCGACGACCTTGGACTCGGCGGCCTGCTTGGCGAGGTCCTCGCGGAGCTCGGCCAGGGTGTCGAATTCAGACGCCAGCTGGGCGAAGTCGTCGTCGGCCTCAGGAAGCTCGCGCTCCTTGACGGACTTGACGACAACCTTGACCTGGGCCGACTCGCCGGCGTGCTCGCCGCCCACGAGGGTGGTGTCGAAGAAGGCGTCCTCGTCGGCGCTGAGACCGGTGACGGCTTCGTCGAGGCCTTCGAGCATGGTGCCGGCGCCGACCTGGTAGGACAGGCCGGTGGCGGAATCAACCTCGGCGCCGTCGATGGTGGCGGTGATGTCGATCGTCAGGAAGTCCTTGTCGGCGGCCGGACGGTCCACGGACTTCAGCGTGCCGAAACGGCCGCGGAGTTCGTCCAGGGCCTTGTCGACGTCGGCGTCGGTGGACTCTGCGGCGGCAACCTCAACCTGGATGCCGGCGTAGTCGGGCAGTTCGATCTCGGGGCGGACGTCAACCTCGGCGTGGAACTTCAGTTCTCCGTCGGTCGCGGACGGGTCCGGAACCTCGGTGATTTCGACCTCGGGACGGCTCAGCGGGCGGATGCCGGTTTCCTGAACGGCTGCCTGGTACCAGCCGTTGAGGCCGTCGTTGATGGCAGTCTCCAGCACGTAGCCGCGGCCAACGCGCTGGTCAATGAGCTTGGAGGGGACCTTGCCCTTGCGGAAGCCGGGGACCTGGATCTGCGAAGCAACAGTCTTGTATGCCTCTGCGATGCTGGGCTTCAATTCCTCAAAGGGGACCTCAACATTGAGCTTGACCCGCGTGGGGGTGAGGTTCTCGACAGCGCTCTTCACAGTCTAAGTACTCCTGGTTTTTAGGGGGTGGGGTTCCGCGCCGCCAAGGGTCTGGCGGTAACTGCAGAGTCGGGGTGACAGGATTTGAACCTGCGACTTCCTGCTCCCAAAGCAGGTGCTCTAGCCAAGCTGAGCTACACCCCGTAAGTGCACAGAACAGTCTACGGTCATACGGCTCCCATTTGCACATTTGACACCGGGGCCCTGAATTAGGTTTAGTTGTATCCGGCTTCAACAGCCGCCCGGAAGCTTTGCAGAGTTCCTGCGAATACCCGGGGACGTAGCTTAATGGTAAAGCCTCAGTCTTCCAAACTGATTACGCGGGTTCGATTCCCGTCGTCCCCTCCGAAATATGACGAAACAGCCCCTCTCCGGAGGGGCTTTTTCGTGCCGCCGACGGACGCCCGGGCGGCTGCCTCCCTTACCCCGCCAAACCCCAGCTCACGCCTGGCAGGACGGGCACCAGTAGAGCTTGCGGGCGCCGAGGTCGGTCAGGGCAACCGGGGTCCCGCAGTTCCGGCAGTCGAGTCCCTGCCGGCGGTAGACGAAGTGGGACTCGTCCGGGGCGGGGAGGCCTCGGGATGTGCCGCCGGGCGGGGCGCCGGCGGGAACGCTCCAGTAGCGCGGGGGTGTGGTGATGATCCGGCCGTCGCGGACGCCGTCGGACATCATGGCGACCGTGTCGTCCCAGAGCCGTACGGCCGCCTCCGCGGACAGTCCCCGTCCCGGCAGCCAGGGGTCCAGGCCCTGCCGGAAGAGCAGCTCGGCGCGGTACACGTTGCCGACGCCGGCGATGACCTTCTGGTCCATCAGCAGGGCCGCGAGCGGTGTGCGTTTGGCCCGGACCGCGGCGGCGAAGGCGTCCCGGTCGCCGGGACGGTTCCGCAGCGGGTCGGGGCCGAGCCGGGCCAGCACGGCTGCCGCCTCGGCTTCCGTGACCGTCTCGCAGGTGGTCGCGCCGCGGAGATCGGCCCAGCCGTGGGTGCCGGCGAGCCGGACGCGGACAGCACCGACCGGGGCGGGCGGGCCTCCGTACCCGGACGGCCCGGCCGTTCCGGCGTCGTCGTCGTAGACCTCCCGCTCCCCCACTTTGCGGGGCGCGCCGATGCTGGAGGCACCCCGGAAGCCGGCGTCGCCGCCGAAGTCCCAGGCGCCGTAGAGACCCAGGTGGACGTGCAACGCCAGCCCGTGCTCGAACTCCAGGAAGAGGTGTTTGCCGTGCGCCGCGGAGCCGGTGAGGGTGTGTCCGTCCAGCAGCGCCGCGCCGTGAACGAAGCGGCCCTGCGGGCTTGACACGGCGAGCCGCTCCCCCGTGAAGACGTCCCCGAACTGGCGGGCCAGCCGGTGGACGGAATGCCCTTCCGGCACTAGTCGATGACCTCGCCGGTGCGCTCGTAGGCGGCAATCTTGCCGATCCGGCGGACGTGGCGCTCGTCGTTGCTGAAGGGTTCGGCCAGGAATGCCTCGATGATTTCCGTGGCCTCCTCGACACTGTGCTGGCGGCCGCCGACGGCGACGACGTTGGCGTCGTTGTGGTCGCGGGCCAGCTTCGCGGTGGACAGGTTCCAGGCCAGCGCCGCGCGGACGCCCTTGACCTTGTTGGCGGCGATCTGCTCGCCGTTGCCGGAGCCGCCGAGGACGATCCCGAGGGCGTGGGTGCCGGCTTCCTGGTCCGCGGCGACCGCGAGCGCGGCGTTGATGCAGAAGGAGGGGTAGTCATCCAGGGCGTCGTAGGTCTTGGGTCCATGGTCGAGGACCTCGTAGCCTTTGGCGCTGAGGTGGCTGACGAGGTGGGCGCTGAGTTCCATGCCGGCGTGGTCGGTGGCGATGTGCACGCGCGGGAGGTCAGTGGGAGTCACGGCGTATCCGTTCAGTTGGGCAGATCAGTGGAGTCACGTGGGCTGCGGGGGCGGTTGCGGGGGCTGTTCCCAGCCTACTAGGGCGCGGGCAGGCGGGCGGGTTCGGCCGCCGGGCGGACTTCACACACCGGCGGCGCCGCCGGGCCGGTGGGCCCGTTCCGCCACCCGTGAGATCACCTGCGCGACGTTGTCCGCCGTGGTGGCGCTTCCGCCGCTGACGGCCAGGGTCCGGCCGTCGGAACGGTCGACGACGACTGCCGGTCCGCTGCTGACGAGCAGCGCCGTCGTGGTCCCGTGGCTGCGGTATCCCCAGCCGCCGTAATCGGCCGCCTTGACCTCTTTCGGCGTCACTCCCTCGATGGCGGCGGCCGGGACGTCCATCACCCTGACGAAGCCGGCGGCGAAGACCCGCAGCCCGCTCCGGTCCACCCGGATGCGGGCGAACAGGCACGCGGCGGCCAGCAGGGCCAGGGCCACGAGGAGGGCAGCGAGCCAGGGCACAGCGATGGTCAGGAGCGCGGCGGGAAGCAGGGTGGCGATCCCGAGCATCACGAAGACCGAGCTGCGGGCATGGACCCACAGGCTCACCGAGTCCAGCGCCAGGTCGGGGTCCAGCTCGCGGGCCAGGGCTTCTGCCATGGCCCGGTCATCGTCCGTGGACCAGCGTTCGTCGGCTTTGAAGACAAAGCCCATAACGACGCCCAGGCCCAGGGCGGCGCCGCTGCCCATGGCGAGAACGGCGACATCCACCTGGGCGTCCGCCGCGTTCGGCAGTCCGAGCTGTCCGACCAGCACGGCGGCAAGGACGGTGGTGACGAACAGGCTCACGAACAGCCCGGCACCCATCATGATCCGGCGCATGACCGCCGGACGGGACAGCGGCACAGCCTGCACCAGCACGGCCCCGCCCAACAGCACGATCATGGCCGCACCGACGCCGACGACCGCGCCGAACGGCGCGAAGTCCGCGGCGGCGCCCGCGGCCCACCGCACGGCCAGCGGCTCGGGCAGGTCGGAGCGGAGCAGGACAGCGCACCCCACAAACGCGGCGGCGAGCACCAGCGGGAACCCCACGGCGAAGCGCAGCGCCCGAACGTCTACGGAGTCCCGAAGCTTTCCCATATCCCCAACGCTACCCCCGGCGGTTCGGCCTTAGTACCGTGGTGTGACCGAGGCTACTTGCCAAGCGCCGCAGAAGTGAAAGAATGGTTTCACACTACCGAGTTTTCCCATCCCCACGCATCCCTGGAGGCCCAACTTTGCCCGGAATGAACCTGACGCGCGCCGAAGCACGCGAGCGCGCCGAACTGATCGCCGTCGACTCCTACGAGGTCGAGCTTGACCTGACCCGCGGGGAGAAAGTCTTCGGCACCACCACCGCCGTGAAGTTCACGGCCAGGCCGGGGTCCTCGACGTTCATCGACGCCGTCACCAACGCCGTGCAGAGTGTGACCCTGAACGGCCGTGAGCTGGACCCGGCCGAGGTGTCCGACGGGATCCGCATCCAGCTGCCGGACCTGGCGGCGGACAACGAGCTGCTGGTCGTTGCCGAGGCCCCGTACATGAACACGGGCGAGGGGCTGCACCGCTTCGTGGACCCGGTGGACCACGAGGTGTACCTGTACACACAGTTCGAGGTGCCGGATTCCCGGCGGATGTTCGCCGTGTTTGAGCAGCCCGACCTGAAGGCCAGCTTCACGTTCACGGTGATTGCCCCCTCGCACTGGGACATCGTGTCCAACTCCCCTACCCCGGTGCCGGTCGAGACCATCCCCGGCACCGACGGCGGCGCCCGCTCCGTCTGGGAATTCACCCCCACGCCGCGGCTCTCCTCCTACGTCACGGCCCTGATCGCGGGCCCGTACCAGTCCGTCCGCAGCGAAGTGGTCTCCGCTGACGGGAAAGTCACCCCGCTGGGCGTCTTCGCGCGCAAGTCGCTGATGCAGTACCTCGACGCCGACAACATCTTCGAACTCACCCGCCAGGGCTTCGAGTTCTTCGAGGCACAGTTCGGCTGCCCGTACCCGTTCGAGAAGTACGACCAGCTCTTCGTGCCGGAGTTCAATGCCGGCGCCATGGAAAACGCCGGGGCGGTGACCATCCTGGAGGGCTATGTCTTCCGCAGCAAGGTCACCGACGCCCAGGTGGAGCGCCGCGCCATCACCGTGCTGCATGAGCTGGCCCACATGTGGTTCGGGGATCTCGTGACGATGCGCTGGTGGAACGACCTCTGGCTCAACGAGTCCTTCGCCGAATACATGTCCCACCTGGCCGCGGTGGAGAACACCAGGTTCGACCGTGCCTGGACCACCTTCGCCTCGGTGGAGAAGTCCTGGGCCTACCGCCAGGACCAGCTCCCGACCACCCACCCGATCTTCGCCGAGATCAACGACCTGGAGGACGTCGAGGTGAACTTCGACGGCATCACCTATGCCAAGGGCGCCTCGGTGCTCCGCCAGCTGGTGGCGTGGGTGGGTCCGGAGGAGTTCATGGCCGGCGTCCGCGAGTACTTCCGCAAGCACGCCTGGCAGAACACCGAGCTCAGCGACCTGATGGCCGAGCTGGAAAAGGCCAGCGGCAGGGACCTGGACCAATGGGGCCAGCTCTGGCTGGAGACCGCCGGCGTCAACACGCTCAAGCCCGAACTCAGCGTGGGTGACGACGGGATGATCTCCTCCTTCGCGATCCTGCAGTCCGCCACCGAAGCCCAGCCCACCATCCGCCCGCACCGGCTCGCGGTCGGCTTCTACAACCTCACCGCCGCCGGGAAGCTCGAACGCGTCCACCGCGCGGAGCTCGACGTCGACGGCGGGCGCACCGAGGTGCCGTCGCTGGCCGGGCTGGCCCAGCCGGACCTGATCCTGCTCAACGACGACGACCTCGCCTACGCCAAGGTCCGCCTCGACCCGAAGTCCCTCGCCACGGCCACGGCGCACCTGAAGGACTTCAGCCAGAGCCTTCCCCGGACCCTGGTGTGGGGGTCGGCCTGGGATGCGGCCCGCGACGGCGAAACCCCGGCCCGCCGATACGTGGAGCTGATCCTGGCCAACATCGCCGAGGAGTCCGACTCCTCGGTAATCCAGGTCCAGCTGCGCCAGCTCGCCACGACACTGAACTTTTATGTGGCTCCGGACCACAAGGAGGCCACCGCGGTGGCCGCCGTCGACCGGCTCTGGGAGCTGGCCTCCAGCGTCCCGGCAGGCTCCGACGTGCAGCTGCAGTTCGTCAAGTCCTATGCCCTGCTGGCCCGCAGCGCAGGACAGCTGGACACCGTCTCCGCGTTGCTGGAGGGAGGCCTGACGCTGGAGGGCCTCACCGTGGACCAGGACCTGCGCTGGGAACTGGTCACCTCCCTCGTCGCCGGCGGCCGCGCCGGGCAAGAGCAGATCGACGCCGAACTCGCGCACGACAACACCGCCACCGGGCAGAACGCGGCGGCCCTCGCCAAGGCCGCCATTCCAACGCCCGAGGCCAAGGCCGCGGCCTGGGACTCCATTGTGGTCAAGGGCGAGCTGTCCAATGCCCTCCAGGGCTCGGCCGTCAGCGGCTTCACCCGGGTGCTGGACACCGCCCTGCTGGAGCCGTACGCCGGGAAGTACTTCGCCGCGGTCCCGGGCATCGTCAGGGAGCGCACGCACGCGCTGGCCCAGCAGATCGTCGTCGGGCTCTACCCGGCGCAACTGACCACGCAGGCGACCGTGGACCGCACGGACGAGTTCCTGGCCTCGCTGCCGGAGGACAGCGCGGCCCTGCGGCGGATGATGCTGGAGAACCGCGACGGCGTGGCCCGCGCGCTGCGCGCCCGCCACGCCGACGTCGGCTAAAAGCGCCGGTCCCGGGGCCCCGCCCACCGGGCCCACAGCCCGTGCAGCGCGCAGCAAAAGGCCGTTTTGGACGCCCAGAGCGGCCTTTGCTACGAGTCAGTGGGGCGGGGACGTGTCCTAGGCTGAAGCCATGAGCCTCGACGAGCACCGCTATGCGCTGACAGTCCGCTGGACCGGGAACCTGGGCGAGGGGACGGCGTCCTACCGCGGCTATTCACGCGACCACGACATCGAGATTCCCGGGCTGCCGGTCCTGCACGGTTCCGCGGATCCGACGTTCCACGGCGACCGCACCCGCTACAACCCGGAACAGCTGCTGCTGGCCGCCCTGTCCCAGTGCCACATGCTGTCCTTCCTGCATGTGGCGGTGAAGCACGGCGTGGTGGTCACGGGGTATGAGGACCGGGCCGAGGGGCTGATGCGGACCAACCGTGACGGCAGCGGACAGTTTGAATCGGTCACGCTGAAGCCCCGGGTCACGCTGGCGGCGCCGGTGGCGGAGGAGCTCCTGGAGGAACTCCACGCCGGGGCGAACCGGGTCTGCTTCATCGCCCGGAGCGTCAACTTCCCCGTGCTGCACGAACCAAGCACGGTGCCCGGAGGCCAGGGCCCCTAACGCAGTGCCCGGTACTAGGCCAGGATCCGGCGTTCGGTCTCCGGGCTCATCCCGGCCCTGCGTTCGCGGCCGAGCCCCCGGCGGCGTTCGTCCGCCAGGGTGTCCCGCAGCGTGTCCGTCCAGGGCCGGGTGAGCAAGCCGGCGTCCCGGGCCGCGGCACTGCTGCGGGTCGCGAAGCCCTCATGGCCCGGCGGCAGCCACAACGGCAGCGAGTCGGGACCGGCCCAGTAGTTCGCCCCGCGGGACACCAGCCAGTCCTCCGGAGCGGCGACCACCTCGGCGGAAGCGCCGGTGAGCTGACGCGCCGCCTCGATATATTCGGCGAACGGCACCGGCTCCCCCACAGCGTTCAGCGCCCCCGTCGTCCCGTTCCCGGCGGCTGTGAGGATCCAGGCCGCGAGGTCGCGGACGTCGATGATCTGGATGGCGTCCGTGGGGATGTCCGGGACCAGGACGGGATCCGCGTCCCGGGCGAAGCGGGCGGGCCAGTACCCGTAGCGGTCCGAGCCGTCACCCGGGCCCCCGATCAGCCCGGCCCGGCAGATATGGGCCCGGTCCCCGGCGAGTTCCGTGGTCCAGTACTCGATGGCTGCCTTGGCTTCGCCGTAGTTCCCGGCGCTGAGGTCCGTCCCGGGCGGGAGCGGCGCCAGGACGCCGGCGGCTTCGTCCGCCCCGGCCACGGAGTGGTCTGTGTAGACGGAGCAGCTGGAGATAAAGGTCCAGTGCCGGGCGGCGCCGGCCAGCGCCTCGAGTCCCTCCCGCGCCTGGCCGGGGTCCCGCGATACGTCGACGACGGCGTCCCAGGCCCCGTCGGATTCGGCCGCCCCGCGGGCGGCCGCATACGCGGCGGCGCCCTCCGAGCGGTCCGCCCGCAGCCAGGTGGCGCCGTCCGGGGGCGCGGAAACGGTCCCGCGCGCCAGGCAGGTGACATCGTGGCCCGCGGCCAGGGCCTGCCGGGCCATCTCAGCAGACAGGAAGGCCGTGCCTCCGAGAACCAGGATGCGCATGGGGCCACGCTACGGCGCTAATGTTGAATGAGACCAGAGCGTTATGCGCCCGGCGAACGCCGGCCGCCTCCCATGACGTCCAGCCCGGCGATACCGGCCGGCAGCAGAAACGCAGCACAAGGAGTACCCCCGACGATGTACCGCATGACCACGACCGACCCCATCACCCCTCCGGACATGTCAGCCATCAACGTGCCGGGGGTCCTCATCAGTCTGGGGGTCGGCGTCGCCGTGTGGCTGGTGGCGTCCTTCGTGATCGCCGGAATCACCAAGCGCGTCGCCGCGGGCAGCACCATGTTCAAGAAACCGGGCTTCCGCTGGGTGGCCCCCGCCTTCCGCGCCCTGGACCACGAGCGCCGGGTCCAGCGGGCCCACACCATCGGTGCGCTGCTCACCAGCGTGGTCAGCGTGACCGTGGCCCTCCTCACCGCCATGTACGTGCTCAACAACCTGAACGTGAACATTGCGCCGATCCTGACCAGCGTCGGAATCCTCGGAATCGCCATCGGCTTCGGCGCCCAGCAGCTGATCCGCGACTTCCTGGCCGGCATCTTCATCACCATGGAGGACCAGTACGGGATCGGCGACATCATCGAGACCTCCGAAGTGGTGGGCACGGTCGAGGCCATGAACCTGCGGATTACCCGGGTCCGGGCGGAGGACGGCGCCATCTGGTACCTGCGCAACGGTGAAATCCTGCGGGTGGGGAACCGTTCCCAGGGCACCTACAATCCGCCCGTCACGGCGGCGGGGGACGAGGCCGACAGCGCACCCCAGCAGAAGGCCGGAGAATAGAACCATGACGATTCCCAGCGCCGGCGAACCCCGCCAACCCCAGCAGCTGCTGCAGAACGACCCGTTCACCCAGCCCGGCTACACGGACAACTTCTACGACGCCGTGGGCGGCCACGAGACCTTCGTGAAGCTCGTCGATGTCTTCTACGACGGCGTGGCGACTGACCCGTTGCTGCGGCCGATGTACCCGGAGGAGGACCTCGGCCCCGCCAAGCGGCGCTTCCTGATGTTCCTTGAGCAGTACTGGGGCGGTCCGACGACGTACGGCGAGGAGCGCGGCCACCCGCGGCTGAGGATGCGCCACGTGCCCTTCCGGGTCACCCCGGAGGCCAAGGAACGGTGGCTGTTCCACATGCGCACCGCGGTGGACGCCCTGGAGCTGCCCCCGCTGCACGAGGGGACTCTCTGGGACTACATGGAGCGGGCGGCTCTTTCCATGGTGAACAGCCCCTCCGGAGCCTGAGGCCGGTCCCGAACAGAACGGCGCGTCCCTCGTGGACAGGTGATCAGCGCCGCCTTTGCCCCGCGGCCAGTGCGGAGCGCCCGTTCCCGGCGGCATGCACGAGGAAGGCGATCACAAGGAACCCGGCCAGCACCTGCGCGGTCGTCGCCAGCGCGGCCGGCCAGCCGCCGTCGAGCGTCGGATCGAGGAAGTCGTAGACATACCAGCCGTCAATCGCACCGCGCACCCAGGAGAAGACGAGGAAGGCGGCGGGGTAGCTGAGCCAGAGAACCGGCCGCCACCAGTTTCCGCGGACGGTCCGGGTCACGAGCAACCAGTCGAGCGTGACGAACAGCGGAGCCAGCCGGTGGTGCGCGAGCTGGGGCCAGTACATGTCCCAGCTCCACCACGGCTCGTCCGGCGGCGCCACGAGCGCCGCGTAAATGATGCCGGTCATCACCAGATAGAAGACCAGCGCGCCGAACAGGTGGTCCCACCGCTCCGGCAGCCGGGTCCGGGGCTGGGCGGCGGACGCGATGAGCACAGCCCCGAGGACGAGGTTGGACTGGACAGTGAATTCCGAATAGAGCTGGAAGATGTCCACGTCGCTGCCCGGAAGCGTCGCGTCGTACGTCTTTTGGGCCAGGGCGACGAGCACGAAGGCGCCGACCGCGAACCGGAGCATGCGGATCCAGTTGCGGTCCGGATGCAGCGCATCATGAAGCCGAGGTGTCGCTCGACCGGGGGATCCAGCATCGATACGCCGCTCGTGCGCCCAGTCAATCAGGCCGGCCGCCGCTGTCGAAGGACCTAAAGTCCCGAACCGGTGCGGGCCAGGACGTGCCCGCGGGCCCCGCTGAGCCGGAACCAGAGTCCGGCCCGGAAGAGCTGCTGTTCGCCGTCGGCGAGGAAGCCGAGGGTGAGGGCCGCGAACGCGGCGCCCAGCGGAAGCCCGGCGGCGCCCGGCAGGTCCCGGCCCCAGACCATGGCGCGGGCGTTGTTGACGATCAGCGCGCCGGGTTTGTCCGGGATGATGGCGGCGATCTCGGTGATGCCCGCTTCGGCGGACTTGCGCAGCCCGGCGTCCGGCAGCGCGGCGACGGACTCCCACCCGGTGCGGGGCGCACCAACGCCAGCCCAGGATTCGGTGACGGTTACCGGGGGCAGGGGCAGCTCGACGTCGTTCTCCCCCGCGCGTGCCAGCCGGTCCAGCACCGCCGAGATCGGGACGGTGACATCAGTGTCCGCCGGCTGCGCCAGGGCCATGGTCCGCAGCCCGAGGATCGTCGGTGTCGATTCCCCCAGCAGCCGCGGCCGCAGCACGCACACGTAAGCGGCGAGCACCGCGCCGGACGCCTGAAGGCGGATGGCGCCGTCGTCGATGGACCTGGCACGGGTGGCGAAGGTGCGCAGATCGGCGAGGTCGCGGGGATCGGTGAACTGCAGGGGCTGGGTGAGGAGGTCAGACACAATATCGACTCTACCGGCTGTGCCTCTTTGGGGCGGCGCCAGAGGGCCGTCTAGAGTCGAACCATGACTGAAGACGAAGCCGGATTGCAGGGACCGCCGGCACAGGACCCCACCTCCTCGCTCCTCCAACTGCTGAACCTCGGCGAGCTGGAGGGTGCCCGGACGGACGAGGACATCTTTATGGGTCCCTCGCAGCAGCAGCCCCGGCACCGCGTCTTCGGAGGCCAGGTGCTTGCCCAGTCGCTGATCGCCGGGAGCCGGACGGTTCCAGAGGGGCGGGGTGTGCATTCGATGCACGGATACTTCCTGCGCCCGGGGGACGCCAACAAGCCGATCACCTTCGGCGTCCAGCGGCTGCGGGACGGCCGTTCTTTTTCGGCGCGGCGGGTCCACGCGTACCAGGAGGGCATGCCCATCCTGTCCATGATCGCGTCGTTCCAGGACGAGGACGAGGGAATCGAGCACCAGTCCGAGATGCCGGCCGGCATTCCCGGGCCGGAGTCACTGCCCAGCACGGCGGACCTGCTGGGCAAGTATGACCACCCCGTGGCACGCCACTGGGCCTACGAGCGGCCCTTCGACATCCGGCACGTCGATCCGGCCCTGTACGTCTCGGCGAAGGGCGACAAGGAACCGCGCAATGCCGTCTGGATGAAGACGTTCGGGCCAATCCCGGACGATCCGGAACTGCACCGTGCCGCTCTGGCCTACGCGAGCGACTACACCATTCTGGAGTCCATCCTCCGCAAGCACGGGATGAGCTGGATTACCCCGGGCATGTCGGTGGCGAGCCTGGATCACGCCATGTGGTGGCACCGGCCGGTCCGGGTGGACGAGTGGCTGCTCTACGTGCAGGAATCCCCCAGTGCCCAGGGCGCCCGCGGGCTGGCGACCGGCAAGATCTTCAGCCGCGACGGACTGCATGTGGCCACCGTGGCGCAGGAAGGCATGATCCGGGTTCCTACGGACCTCAAGAACAAGGTGAAGGGCGCCGTCCAGTCCAAGGTCCTGCAGCACCAGATGCGCAGGGCAGAACGCGGCTGATCCGCCATGGATCCTGCACGCGGGATCCACTGCGCCCCGGATCCTTCCCGCCGACGACAAACGAAAGGCCGGCTCCCCCCGTGGGGAGCCGGCCTTTTCTGTTCCGCGCTTTGTGCCTTGCGGGCTTAGTCGCGGGTGAGGCGGCGGTGGGTCACGCGGTGCGGCTTGGCCGCATCCGCGCCCAGGCGCTCGATCTTGTTCTCCTCGTAGGATTCGAAGTTGCCCTCGAACCAGTACCACTTCGAGGGGTTTTCCTCGTCGCCTTCGTAGGCGAGGATGTGGGTGGCCACCCGGTCCAGGAACCAGCGGTCGTGCGAGACCACAACGGCGCAGCCCGGGAATTCGAGCAGGGCGTTTTCGAGGCTGCTAAGCGTTTCGACGTCAAGGTCGTTAGTGGGCTCATCGAGAAGCAGCAGGTTTCCGCCCTGTTTGAGGGTCAGCGCGAGGTTCAGGCGGTTGCGCTCACCACCGGAGAGCACCCCGGCCTTCTTTTGCTGGTCCGGGCCCTTGAAGCCGAAAGCGGCTACGTAGGCGCGCGACGGCATTTCGACGTGGCCGACCTGGATGTAATCGAGTCCGTCCGAGACAACTTCCCAGAGGGTCTTGTTCGGGTCGATGCCGCCGCGGCTCTGGTCGGCGTAGGAGATCTTGACGGAGTCACCGATCTTCAGCTCGCCGCCGTCGAGCGGCTCGAGCCCGACGATGGTCTTGAACAACGTGGTCTTGCCGACGCCGTTGGGGCCGATGACACCGACGATGCCGTTGCGCGGCAGGGTGAAGGACAGCCCGTCAATCAGGGTGCGGTCCTCGAAGCCCTTCTGCAGGTTCTTCGCTTCCAGGACGAGGCCGCCCAGGCGCGGACCCGGCGGGATCTGGATCTCTTCGAAGTCCAGCTTCCGGGTGCGGTCGGCTTCGGCAGCCATTTCCTCGTAGCGGGCCAGGCGGGCCTTGGACTTGGTCTGGCGGCCCTTGGCGTTGGAACGGACCCACTCGAGTTCCTCGGTGAGGCGCTTGGCCTGCTTGGCGTCCTTCTTGCCCTGGACTTCCAGGCGGGCGCGCTTCTTCTCGAGGTACGTGGAGTAGTTGCCCTCGTACGGGTACAGGTGGCCGCGGTCCACTTCGGCGATCCACTCGGCCACGTGGTCGAGGAAGTACCGGTCGTGGGTGACGGCGAGGACGGCGCCGGGGTAGCTGGAGAGGTGCTGCTCAAGCCAGAGCACGCTCTCGGCATCCAGGTGGTTGGTGGGCTCGTCAAGGAGCAGCAGGTCCGGCTTCTGGAGCAGGAGCTTGCAGAGGGCGACGCGGCGGCGCTCACCACCGGAGAGCAGGGTGACGTCCGCTTCCGGCGGCGGGCAGCGGAGGGCGTCCATGGCCTGCTCGAGCTGGGAGTCGAGATCCCAGGCGTCGGCGGCGTCGATCGCCTCCTGCAGCTGACCCATTTCCTCAAGGAGGACATCGTAGTCAGCGTCGGGGCTGGCCATCTCTTCGGAGATCGCGTTGAAGCGCTGGATCTTGCCGATGATCTCGCCGACACCTTCCTGGACGTTGCCCAGGACGGTCTTGTCCTCGTTCAGCGGCGGTTCCTGCAGCAGGATGCCGACTGTGTAGCCGGGACTGAGCCGGGCCTCACCGTTTGAGGGAGTGTCCAGTCCGGCCATGATCTTGAGAATGGTGGACTTGCCTGCACCATTCGGGCCGACGACGCCAATCTTGGCCCCCGGGAAGAAGGACATGCTTACGTCATCGAGGATAAGTTTTTCGCCAACGGCCTTACGGGCCTTGGTCATTGTGTAAATAAATTCCGCCATGCCTACAAATCTAGTGGTTCTGCCGGGATAACTCACATTCAGGCCGGCGGCATCCACCACCTGCCGCGGCCCGGAGCCGGCCCCACGGGGCGTGACGCCGGCGCTGCCCGTTCAGGCCGCCGCCCCTTTCAGTTCGCCGGTTTCCTCATCGAGTTCCTCCTCTTCGCCGCTGATGTCGTCGACGAACACACCGTGGGCGGCGGGCACACCGACGTCGTCGTTGTTCTCGTCGTTGTTCTCGTCGTAGTCCTGGTCGCCCTCCTCGATCCCCTCACGGTTGCCGTCCGGCGGGAGCGCCGTCTGGCCCGACGGGCCCGCAGCGGCCTGCGGACCACTGGCGGCCGTGCGGATGAAGTTGGCGGAACCCCACATGAGGTCGTGGCCGACAGAGTCGGCGTCGATTTCAGCCGAGTGATAGACCCGGCCGTCATGTTCCCAGCTCCTCAATTTGAGCCGTCCGACGACGATGACCTTCTGGCCCTTCTTGACGCTGCAACCGATGTTTCCGGCCAACTGCCGGTACCCCTGGACCGTGAACCAGTTGGTGTTCCCGTCAATCCAGGCGTTCGCCGCGCGGTCGTAGCGCCGTTCGGTGGAACCCAGCCGGAAGTTCGCCGTCGCCACACCGCCGGGCGTCGTCGAGCTCTTGGGCTCCGTGGCAACGAAGCCACGGACCGTGATGTTGTCACTCATGCTCATGTCCTCTCTTGAAATGTCGCGCCCTAGCAGGCTCTTTCAGCTTCGCGCCCGTGACGACCCTCCGCGAGGGGCCAGATGCGCCATGTGGATAACCCGGCCGCCGGGGCGGCAGCGGGAGGGCAGGTCGCTGTGCGGGCCAGCGCGTGGCGGAGCCGCCGGGTGTCCCTGACAGCGGACAGCCGCGGGGCGCGGTAAGCTTTTTGAGGCGTCCCCCGGCAGCAGCCGGGCGAGTACGCCGGCACGCCCCAGTAGCTCAGGGGATAGAGCAGCGGCCTTCTAATCCGCCGGTCGGGGGTTCGATTCCCTCCTGGGGCACCAGAGCGCAGTTCTGGCCTGCCGGAACTTTCCGCAGGCCAGGGCCGCGCTCCCGCCCGGCCCGTGCACACGCACGCACGCAGCGACAGACCAGATCCATTGTTGCGCGTGAACGTCCAATGGAGCAGGCCGCCCATGCCGATCATCAGGCCCAGCGCCATCGGGTAGCCAAAGACCCAGTCCAGTTCAGGCATGCTGCGGAAATTCAGTCCATAGATGGTGCCGATCAGCGTCGGTGCGAACAGAATGGCCGCCCATACGGAGATCCTTTTGACCTGCTCGTTCTGGGCGTAGCTCGACTCCGTCAGCAGCCGCTTTTCATCGTTCTTCCGCCGGGCCACGAGCGCCGCGTGGACGGCGAGCGCGTTGTGCAGCAGGGCGCGGAAGGCCGCGACCCGCTCGCTGAGCCGCAGCACATGGTCCAAAACATCCCGATAGTGGTCCTGCAACTCGGGGCGGGGCTGGTGGTCCGGCGCTTCGGCCATCAGGGACTGCAGGATCATGGTCAGGGGTGCCGTCGCCCGGCTGGAACATGATGACCTGGCGGGAAAGTCCGTAGATCCGGCGGGACACGCCCGGGCCGGCAGCGAACAGCTCGTCCTCGGTTTCGTCGACGTCGTTTTCCAGGCCGGACGCGACCGGCTCGTACTCGTCCACGACCTGGTCCAGGATCGCGTAGAGCACGGCGTACGGACCGAGCGCCAGGAACTCAGGCTGGGATTCCATCCGGCGGCGGACCCGGGCGAGGTCCGGTGACCCGGCCCGGCGGACCGTGACCACAAAATCCGTCCCGCGGAAGACATGGATTTCGCCGAACTCCGCTTTCTCCAGGTCGTCAAGATGGCGGGCCGGGCGCAGCACCAGGAAGAGCGTTTCGCCGTAATGTTCCAGCGTCGCCCGCCGCTGGCCGGCGAGCGCGTCGTCCACGGCCAGGTGGTTGAGATCGAACTCCTCGGCCGCAGACAGTAGCTCTGCCGCATCGGGCTGGTAGAGCCGGATCCACGCCATGCCCTGGCGCTGCCGCAGGATGAGTACGTCTCGTCCAGGCTCGCCGGGTCCGCGGTCCGGTAACCGTCCACGTACACCGCGTTGTCGAAAATGCTCACGGCCCCGGCCTCCTCCACCAGGCGTCCCCTGGCTGCGACGCCATGCCGTCGTCCGCCCCGTGCCAACAGCCCGTACCTGCCGCCCCACAAATTGCCGCACCGCGCCCGCCGCGCATATCCACCCGTCGGCCACCAGCACTCTTAGGATGGAGAGGACAGGCAGGACACCAGGGGCAGCCTGTGCGTTCTGCCCGCAACTGAAAGGTATGGCCGCCATGACCCAGACACCCCGCGGATTTGACCCCCGCGATTCCAACAGCCCCACCGGTGCGCCGCCCACCCCGTCCCCCGGGGCGGCTGACGAGTACCCCGGAGTGGCTGACGTCCCGTCCCGGTCCGCCGAGGCGGGCTCGATCACCGACGTCCCGGCGGGCAGCACCGAACTTGTTCCCGGGACCCCGGCGTCCGCGGCGCCGGCGCCGACCGAGGAACCTGCCCGCGCGGGGACGCCCGAAACTCCGGCCCCTGCCCCCGAACCGCGCCAGGTGACCCGCGCCGGTATGGTCTGGGCCGCGGTGGCCTGCGCGCTGGTGGTACTGATCCTGCTCATCGCCTTCATCCTGCAGAACCAGGACTACGTGCAGGTGAGGTTCTTTGGCCTCCAAGGGTCCGTTCCGCTGGGCATTGCCCTGTTCATCGCGGCCGTCGGCGGCGGGGTGCTCGTGGCCATCGCCGGTGCCGCCCGCATCATTCAGCTGCGGCTCGCCGCGCATCGTCAGCGCGTCGGCCGCCAGACCGGCTCAGGGACGCGAAAGCGCTGACATCGGCACGAGCTGACATCGGCACGAGCTGACATCGGCGCGAGCTGACATCGGCAGGAGCTGACCTCCCTCCAGGCGTGATCCAGAGATCCGCGGGCACGGAGCCTTGACCACCGCGGCAGCGGACTGGCCCGACATCGATCGCCTCTTCGGCGTCCGCGGCGAGCCGTCGCGCTGCTGGTGCGGTTTCTTCGCCCCCACCGGAACGGAATGGTCGGCGTCCACCCCGGAGCAGCGGAAGGTCCAACTGCGGGCCAGGTTCGACGGCGGCGCCCCGGCTCCGGGAGTGCTCGCCTTCCGCGGCGGGACGTTGGTGGAAAGATGTCCGGTCGACGCCTTGCAACGGCCCGGGGCCGGCCCTGCCGACCTCTTTCACGGTACCTGGGTCTGTTCCTGGCTGCCGGGTTCGAAGTCGTCAGCGACGCGGTGCTCGGCCGTGCCGTCGTCCGCCCTGCCGGCGCCGCCACCGTCCCCGAAGGACGCGCCGGCACCGGCCCCTAGGGCAGGGTGAGGATGACCGGACCGTCCTTCGTGATGGCCACGGTGTGCTCGCTGTGGGCAGCGCGGCGGCCGTCGGCCGAGCGGAGGGTCCACTCGTCGTCGTCGTGGAAGTAATCGTCCTTGCCCCCCAGGATCAGCATCGGCTCAATCGCAATGACCAGCCCCTCGGTCAGTTTGATGCCACGGCCGGGCCGGCCGTCGTTGGGAACGTGGGGCTCGGCGTGCATGGTCTTGCCGATCCCGTGGCCGCCGTGGTCGGCCAGCAGCCCGTAGCCGGCGCGGCGTGATGCCCCGCCGATCGCGTAGCCCAGGTCCCCCATCTTGTTCCCGATCCGGGCCGCCTCGATGCCACGGGCCAGGGCGGCCTCGGTGGCGTCGATCAGGGCCTGGTCCACGGGGTCGGCGGCGCCCACGATGAAGCTGATCGCTGCGTCCCCGCACCAGCCTTCGAGGAACGCCCCGCAGTCCACGCTGAGCAGGTCGCCGTCCTGGAGCCGGTAGTCGTTGGGGATGCCGTGCACGACGGCATCATTGACCGACGTGCAGATCACCCCGGGAAATGGCACCGAGGCCCACCGCGGCTTGTAGCCCAGGAAGGCCGGCGTCGCCCCGGCGTCGGCAATCGTCGCCGCGGCCAGTTCGTCCAGTTCCTTCAGGGACACGCCGACGGCGGCAGCCTCCCGGACGCGTTCCAGCGTGTTGGCCACCACCCGGCCGGCTTCTCGCATCAGGGCAATCTCGGCGGGACTCTTGATCATCGACATGCCTTCAACTCTAGGGCCAGCCGGAGCGTGGCTAAAGTTGCCCCATGGCCAACCTTGAACTCATGTCCGCGATCCGGTCGGGGCTGCGGGGTGCCGCCGATCCTGCCCGGGCCGCGGGGGCGCAGGCCTACCTGAAGTCCGGGATGCCCTCGCTGGGCGTCCGGGTTCCTGAGGTCCGGCGGATCGTGACGGACACCGCCAAACGGCTGCCTCCCGCGTCCCTCCCCGAATTGCAGTCCACCGTACTGGAGCTTTGGCGCGGCGCCGGCTGGCGGGAGGAACGCTACGCCGCCATCGACCTCACAGGCCTGAGGCTGGCCGCCGGGGAAATGGGCATGCTGGCGCTGTACGAGGAAATCATCCGCAGCGGCGCCTGGTGGGACCTGGTGGACGGAGTCTCGCACCGGCTCTGCGGGCTGCTGCAGAGCCACCGGGAGGACATGTCCATCGTGCTCCGCCGCTGGAGCACGGACCCCGATTTCTGGATCCGGAGGGCCGCCATCACGGCACAGCTCGGCGCCAAATCCGCGACGGACGCTGCCCTGCTGGCAGCCGTGATCGAACCCAATCTGGCCGACCGCGAGTTCTTCATCCGGAAGGCGATCGGCTGGGCCCTGCGTGACTTCTCCGCCACGGATCCGGACTGGGTCCGGAACTTCGCGGCGCGCCACGGTGAGGCACTGAGCCCGCTCTCCCGCCGCGAAGCCCTCCGGAACCTCAGATGACCGGGCGGGTGGTGACAGGTTCCTCGGACTTGCTGAACAGCAGCTTGGTCTTGGGGTCGAGGAAGATCAGGTACAGGGCGAAGAGCAGGGCAATGATCGCGGCGGCGTTGCGGGCCAGGGCCAGGGCCAGGCCGAGATCCGCTGTCTGCAGGTAGGGGAAGACTTCCAGCTGGTCCGAGATCGCGTACACCATGAAGAACGACACGATGAAGTACAGTGCCTTGACCTGCCAGTCGTCGCGGATGCCGGTGACGGCGAAGAGCGGAATGAGCCAGACGACGTACCAGGACTGGATCATCGGAGCCAGGACGACGACGGCGGCGAACGCCAGCGTGAGGCGGCGGATCAGGCGGTCGTAGTCGCCGCGGAAGATCTGCCACGCGATGATGCCCAGCGCCAGCAGCTTGCCGGCGTCGTACACCCACTTCGCCAGCCCCCAGCCGTCGAGTCCGAAGGCGTTGAAGATGGAAGCGACCACCAGGCCCAGCAGCCCGACCGGGGCGTACCAGATCCAGATGCTGCCCGGGGCGGAGAGGCCGTTGATCCAGCCGAATCCGAAGCCGTTGACCAGGCTCATGGCGTACAGCAGGGCCAGGCTGATTCCGGCGGTGAGCCCCCAGAAAACGAACTTGCGCGGCCAGCTGGCGTTCTTTCCTGCCCAGAGGAGGCCGATGAAGGGCAGGAAGACGATGGTGATGGGTTTGACCGAGATGGACAGGGTCACCAGGACCAGGCCGAGGATGACCCGCCGGGTGGCGCAGTAGTAGAGCCCGGCCAGGGCCAGTCCGATCATGAGGGCGTCGTTGTGGACGCTGGCGATGAAGTTGGTGAGGAAGAGCGGGTTGGCGGCGGTCAGCCACAGGGCGCGGTGCGGGTTGACGCCGTGCAGTTCGGCGAGCTTGGGAACGTAGATGATGCACAGCACGATTCCCACCAGCGCGGCGAGGCGGAACAGCATGATGCTGGCTTCCGGGTGCACGTTGGTGGACCAGACGACCAATTGCTCGATCCAGAGGAAGAGCTGTCCGTATGGCACCGGCGCCTCGGTCCACATCTTGTCGGCACCGAGCTGGAAATAGTTCGACAGGGCGGAAATACCGCTTTCGTAAGGGTTGAAGCCCTCCACCATCAGGCGTCCCTGCCCGATATAGGCATACACGTCGCGGCTGAACAGCGGCACGGAGAACATCAGGGGCAGCCCCCACAGGACGACCGCCTGCAGGATGGCTTTGCGGGCCTCGGCTCCCCAGACCTGCACGCGCTGGCCGAGCCTGAGCCAGGCGCGGACGAGCAGCATCCCGCCGACGGCCAGCAGCACGATGCACAGCGCGACGCCGACGGCTTCGGTACGCATCCAGATGAACAGCGGAATGCGGCGGAGCTCGGAAGCCGGCGCGAGCCAGCCCACGCCGAGCGAACCGATCGCCATCAGCAGGGAACCTACGAATCCCGCCAGCAGCGGTGAACGGGCATTGTCCACTTCAGCAGCGGTTGCCGCCGGGGACGTGCCGGCAGCCGTTTTCCCCGCCGCAGGCACAGGCACCGTCATCTCAGGATCGTCCAATCTGTTGTGGGGCTCTTCTGCGCGCTCTGCCAGCCGTGGGAACCGGCCCGGGGCACGCCGCGACGAGGAAAAAATTTCGACGCCCGTGTACCCGAAATCCTAACATCGGGCCGCCCTGCGGCGACGGAACGGTAGGCTGGGCGCGTGCCTATATCTAATGAACGCATCGTCTGGATCGACTGCGAAATGACCGGCCTGGACAGCATCAACGACGCCCTCATCGAGGTCGCGGCGCTGGTGACGGACTCGGAGCTCAATATCCTCGGCGACGGGGTCGACGTCGTCATTAAGCCCGATGACGCCGCGCTGGCGCAGATGAACGACTTCGTCCGCGACATGCACACCCGCTCCGGGCTGCTGGCGGAACTCCCCCACGGCAAGACCATGGCGGAGGCCCAGACCATCGTCCTGGACTACATCCAGAAGTGGGTGCCGGAACCCAAGAAGGCCCCGCTGGGCGGCAACTCGGTGGGGACCGACCGTGTCTTCCTGGTCCGTGACATGCCGGACCTCGTGGAGCACCTGCACTACCGGGTCATCGACGTGAGCACCATCAAAGAACTGTCCCGCCGCTGGTACGCGCGGGCCTACTTCCAGTCCCCCGCCAAGCTCGGCGGCCACCGGGCCCTCGGCGACATCCAGGACTCCATCGACGAGCTACGGTACTACCGGGAGGCCGTTTTCGTCCCCGCACCGGGCCCGGACAGTGCCACGGCGCAGCGGATCGCCAGGAAAGTCATGGGCGTGGCGGAGGAACCGGCAGCCGCCGAGGCGTCTTCCGGGACGCCCGCGCTGTAGCGCCTGCGCTGACCTCTCAGCTCACCCCGCGGCCGGCCCCGGGGCCGGCCGCCGGAGTAATCTGCGCCACGTTTGCGGAAAATTTTGGTAAAAAACCGGAAAGTGGCAAAAGTAGCCCCGAAGAGCAGGTAAGCTATTTGTCGTTGCCTTTTCAGCCAGCCGGTTCACCGGTTGGCGTGGCGGGGCACATGGTGGGCGTAGCTCAGTTGGCAGAGCGCCTGGTTGTGGTCCAGGAGGTCGCGGGTTCAACCCCCGTCGCTCACCCTCATGAAGGACGGCAGTAATTGTCCGACCTTAGACGAAGGCCGTACCGGATATCCGGTGCGGCCTTTGTTGTCTGTCCATGGAACCGTGAACGGAAGGAACCACAGTGAAGCGCACGCTTTTCGAAGAAGACCACGAGATGTTCCGTGAGATGGCTGCCGAGTTCAACACGCGCGCCGTGGCGCCGCACTACGCCCAGTGGGACCAGGACCACATGATGTCCCGGGACCTGTGGACGTCGGCCGGCGAGCAGGGCCTGCTAGGCCTGGCCGTTCCGGAGGAGTTCGGCGGCCTGGGCATGAACGACTACCGCTTCCGCGCCGTGCTGGACGAGGAATTCGCCAGGAGCAACCACCTCGCGGTGGGCCTGGCCTTCCACCTGCACGATGACATGGTCCTCCCCCACCTGCTGGCCTACGGCTCCGAGGACCTCAAGGGCCGATGGCTTCCCGGCATGGTCTCGGGCGAGACAGTCACCTCGGTCGCCTGGACCGAGCCCGGCGCGGGTTCGGATCTCCGCGGCATCCGCACCAAGGCGGTGCGCGACGGCGACGACTGGCTGATCAGCGGCCAGAAGACCTTCATCGGCAACGGCATCTCCGGCGACGCCTCCCTGGTCCTGGCCCGCACCGACGGCAGCACCGGGCGCGGGAACCACAGCTCCTTCTCCATGTTCATGGTCGGCAAGGGCGAGGGCTACAACACCGGCAAGCAGCTGGACAAGATGGGCCTCAAGGCCTCGGACACCGCGGAACTGTTCTTCGACGACGTCCGGGTTCCGCACGCGGACCTCGTCGGCGAGGAGGGCAAAGGCCTGCAGTACGCCGCGGAGCAGCTCCCGCAGGGCCGGCTCGCGATCGCTGTGGCGAGCTCCGCCGTCGTCCGCGCCATCTACGAGGAGACCGTCAGCTACACGAAGGACCGCAACGCCTTCGGGGAGCGGATCATTGACTTCCAGAACAGCCGTTTCGAACTCGCCGACATCCTCACCGAGGTCGAGGTCACCGAAACCTATGTGGACCAGGCTATCCGGGCCTTCAACGCCGGAGAGCTCGACGCCGCCTCCGCCGCCCGCGCCAAGTTGTGGGCGTCCGAGCGCGCCAAGTCCGTCACCGACCGCTGCCTCCAGCTGCACGGCGGCTACGGCTACATCCTGGAATACCCCGTGGCGCAGGCCTTCCTGGCGGCCCGGCTGCTGACCATCTTCGGCGGCACCAACGAAATCATGCGCGACGTCGTCGGCCGCACCATCGCCGACTGACCCGCCGTTCACCACAGCACCAGAGGAACTTTACTGACATGACCGTTCTGCCCATCACGATCTGGGGCGAGCCCGTGCTGCACCGCCGGGCCGCCGAGGTTGAAGTCTTCGACGACGAGCTCCGGACCCTGATCGCCGACATGTTCGAGACCAACGACGCCGCCAACGGCGTCGGTCTCGCCGCGCCCCAGGTCGGGGTGGGCAAACGGCTGTTCATCTACAAATACGACAACGACGACGGTGCCCCGCCCTCCGGCGCCGTCGTCAACCCGGTGCTCACCCTCTCCAAGATTTCCGGGGCGCTGCCGGATCCGGACGAGGAAGAGGAAGGCTGCCTGTCCTTCCCCGGCGGGCAGTATCCGCTCAAGCGCGCGGAGTGGGCCCGCGTGCAGGGCTTCGACGGGGACGGCAAGCCGGTCGATTTCGAGGCGACGGGCTGGTTTGCCCGGGTGATCCAGCACGAATACGACCACCTGGACGGCAAGCTCTACGTCAACCGGCTGATTGACCGCTATGCCCGCAAGGCTACGAAACAGGCCAGGAAGAGCGGCTGGGGCGTGCCCGGGCTGACGTGGATGCCCGGCGTGGACCCGGACCCCTTCGGGCACTAGGGCCCCGCCTACTTCTTTTTTGCTACTTCTCCCGGTCGACGGCCGCCAGGATCGCCGCACCCAGTTCGGCCGGCCTGGTGAACTGGGGCCAGTGCCCGGTGGGAAGGTCCACGTAGTCGACGTCGCGGACGCGCCCGAGCTCGGCCACGTACGGGTGCCCGGCCGCGATCATCTCGATCAGCATGGCGGACGGGAACTCGCAGGCGATGACGGTGGCCGGAACCTCGAATCGGGCCTCGTCGTGCAGCCTCTGCCGGTCCTGGGCCACGCCCTTCGGCTGCGGGACGGCGCGGGCGCGGAACATGGCCCGCAGCTCCTCGGTGAGGTCGGCGAGGTCTTCATCCTCGAACAGTTCCCAGGGCGGGAGCGGGACGTCGTCGCCGTCCTCCGGGAGCTCGTCGTTGATGACGCCGCCCTCGCCGAGCGGACCGCTGTCAACGTAGATCGCCCGGACGACCCGGTCCGGGCGGGCGTCGACGGCGCCGTGAATAATGGCACCCCCACCCGAATGGCCGACCAGGACCACCGGGGCATCAAACGCGTCAATTGTCGCCACGATGGCCTCGATGTGGGTGCGCAGGCCAATGCCGGCGCGCGGCGCGTCGACCGATTCCAGCCCGGGCAGGGTCATCGGGTGGACCTGATGCCCGGCGGCGGCTAGCGGCGGCGTCACCTCCTCCCATGACGAGGCGTCCAACCAGAATCCGGGAACCAGGATGATGTCCATGCCGGTACCCTACCCGTCCCGGAGCGCGGGCGGCACGGTCCGGGGGGAAAATTCCTGCCCGACGGGCTAGTCCTCGCCGCCTTTCAGCAGGATCGAGGCGTGATCCGGAACGTACCGGAACAACTCCCGCGGCGGTCGCGTGTAGTTGACGGCCTTGGGCCTTTCCGGCAACGTCACCTGCTCCGTCCGGACTTCGGTGTAGTCAATGCTGGAGAGCAGATGGGCGATCATGTTGATCCGGGCCCGGCGCTTGTCCTCCGCCTCGACCACGTACCAGGGCGATTCGGCAGTATCTGTCTGCATGAACATGTCGTCTTTGGCCCGGGAATAGTCTTCCCAGCGGAGGATCGCTTCCCGGTCCATCGGGGAGAGTTTCCACTGCCGCATCGGATCATCCAGCCGGGACTTGAAGCGCCGTTCCTGTTCCGCGTGGCTGATCGAAAACCAGTATTTGAACATCAGGATGCCGTCCTGGACCAGGAGGCGTTCAAAGACCGGGCACTGGGCCATAAAACGCTTGTGGTCCGCCGGAGTGCAGAATCCCATCACATGTTCGACGCCGGCCCGGTTGTACCAGGAGCGGTCCATCAGGACGATCTCTCCCGCGGCGGGCAGATGCTGCACATAGCGCTGGAAATACCATTCACCCCGCTGCCGGTCGGTCGGGGCCGGCAGTGCCACGATGCGCGCGACGCGCGGATTCAGGTACTCCGTCAGCCGTTTGATCGCGCTGCCCTTGCCGGCGGCGTCGCGTCCCTCAAAGATGACCAGCACCCGCGCCCCCGTGCTGCGGACCCATTCCTGCAGCGCGACGAGCTCGGCCTGGAGCCGGAAGAGTTCGGCCTCATAAACGCTCAGGGGCAACCGCCCCGGGCGCTTCGAGGCACGCCCTTTGGCGCCCTTTCGGCCAGATTTATCCTTGCCGGAGCCGGACTTGCCGGCGCCGTCCTTGCCATCTGCCATGGTTCCCGTTCCATTCGTTGCGGCGTACTTCCGTGTCGCCGGTCCTGCCGCGCCCATTCTCGCCGAGCGGGTGACTGCGGCACAAGGGGACATCCCGCCGGGGACACCAGCAACCTCATGCTCCTATGCTTGGGCCATGGACGCCCCCCGCTTGACGCCGATGCAGCCCATCCTCACGCTCACCGTAAACCCCGCCCTGGATGTCAGCACCACCACGGAGCAGGTCATCAGCGGCCACAAGCTGCGTTGCGGCACCAGCCGCCTCGACCCGGGCGGCGGCGGCGTGAACGTGTCCCGGGTGGTCCAGCGCCTCGGCGGCCGGACCCTGGCCCTCTACACCGCCGGAGGACCCACCGGAGAGGCGTACCGCCGGCTCATCGAAGCCGAACGTGTCCCCACCCTGGCCGTGCCGATCCAGGGAAGCACCCGCCAGGACTTCACGGTCGATGAAACGACGACGGGCAAGCAGTTCCGCTTCGTCCTGCAGGGCCCCGAATTGAGTGAGCCCGAGTGGCGTTTGTGCCTGGCGCTCGTGGCGGATTCGATTCCCGCGGGCGGGTATGTCGTGGCCAGCGGAAGCCTGCCGCCGGGCGTCCCGGAGGACTTCTACGCCCGGGTGGCCAGGCTGGCGCGGCAGCAGGAAGCGCGCTGCATTGTGGACGCCTCCGGGCCGGCCCTGGCCGAAGCCCTCGCCGAAGGCGTCTTCCTGGTCAAGCCCAGCCGACGGGAGCTCGGGCTGCACTTCGGAACGACGCTCGAGAGCGATGAAAGCCAGGTCGCGGCGGCCGCGGCGCTGGTCGCGGACGGCTCGGCGGAACATGTCGCCCTCACCCTGGGCGGCCAAGGCGCCGTGCTCGCCTCGAAGTCCGGGACCCTGCGGATGGCCGTGCCCCGGGTGAAGGTGAGCAGCACCGTCGGAGCCGGCGACAGCTTCCTCGCCGCCTTCGTGCTCCGCCTGGCGCAGGGCCGCACCCTGAAGGAGGCGCTCCGGGCCGCCGTCGCCGCCGGAAGCGCCACGGTGACGACCGTGGCCACGGAACTCTGCCGCCGTGAGGACGTCGAACGGCTGGAGGCGCAACTCACCGCGCAGGCCCCGGACGGGGGCACCGGAGAGTGACGACGGGACCGGCCAGGCTGGCTGCCGTGCTGCTGCTGGCGGTGGCCACCGCGGGCTGTTCCGGCTCCGTACCAAACGTCTGCCCTGCCATTGCCTGGTTCAATACCCTCACCGTGACCATGGATGGCAGCGTGGAGAAGGTCAGCCTGGTGGAGTTCTGCGCGGAAGGCGTCTGCTCGGTCCGCGCGGATGGCCCGGCACGTGCTCCCGAGGCCTCCGTCACTCCGGGCGCCGGGCCCGCCCCGGAAACCCCGGACACCACCCTGGCGGTCACCGCTGCGCCGTCCCGGTCCGTGCCCGGCTACAGTCCCTTCACGGCGGCGAGGGTCGATGACCGGACCTGGCAGATCAGCCTCATGATGCGGTCCCCGAAGACGGTGACCGTCAGGGCGTACTCCGCAGACGGCACCGTCCTGGCCCGGCGCGACGTGGAACCGGGCTGGACCCGGGTGGGCGGCAGCGAGGCCTGCGGCGGCCCGGAGACCGCCGGCCCCGTCAGACTCGTCATCTAAGCGGACACGGATCCCTTGTCGGCGGCGTGCCCAGCGCCACCGAAATCCGCCCTGACCGGCGCCTCAAGGAGGGTGACACTGCCCGCCTGACCGCCGGTTCGCCCGTCGGTTTCCGGGTGGACTCGATCGATCCGGGCCGGTCGATCGTGTTCGCCTACCGGGAGCGGAACGGCACGGTAACCGCCGCCTTTGTGCTGGTTGCGTCCGGTGCCGGCCGGTGCCGCCTGTTGCACCGGGTCCGGTTCCGGGTGCGGACGACGCCGGCGGCGCTCGTTTGGGCGGCGCTGATGGATGCCGGCGACTTTATCATGTCCCGCCGTATGCTCCTGGGCATCCGAGCGCGTGCGGAATCCCGCTCCCGTGGGTGCTCCCGGCTGGAATCTAATGGGCAGCCGCAACAACCGTCTGCTGCCCGGGGCAGGTAGCGAGGATCCGCTGCATCGCGTCCTTTTCCGCCGGCGTGACCCACAACCGGTACGCGGCCTTGACGGAGATCTGCCGGGCGACGTAGTGGCAGCGGAAGGCCTTGTTCGGGGGAAGCCAGGTGGCGGCGTCGGAGGCGCTTTTGTCCTGGTTGGCCGGGCCGTCGACGGCGATTAGGTTCAGCGGGTCGTTGGCCAGGGACGTCCGTTGTGCGGCGGTCAACTGCTGGGCACCCTTTTGCCAGGCATCCCCGAGCGCGACCACATGATCGATCTGCACCGCCTTGCTGCTCCCGGCTCCCCTGCGGAACATGAGCCGGCGGCCGGTGTACGGTTCCCGCAAGGTTCCAGTCGCCACCTTGCAGACGGAATTTTCGTCGAACTCGGCGCCCGCAAGATCGCGGCGGAGGATGTCGTTGCGCGTGTCGCAGCCGTTGCGGTCCACGTCCAGCCAGGCCTGGCCGAAGGCGCTGCGGTCGTAGTTGTCCCGGCCCGCCCGGCCCTTGACCGGGAGCGTGTCCAGCAGCGCCGCGGCCGGGCCCCGGGGCACGGGCCGCACCGCAGGGACAGTGCTCATCCAGCCGGCCGCCAGCACCGGCGCCTCGCGGGGTCCGTCCGTGGGCGGCTCGGCCGCGGCAAACTGCCCGGCGGTGAAGAACCAGCCGAAACCCGCGAGGACGGCGAGTGCCGCGGCGGCCAGCAGGGCCCACGCCTGGCGGGACCGCCGTCGTTCCCGCCGGAATTCCGGCCAGGTGAGAGTCAAGCCGGCCCCCGGGCAGGGAGTCCGGGTCCGGTGCGTCCCGGGGCGGACCGAATTCCTTCCACCCTCGAAGCCTAGGCCCGTCCCCCGCCGCCGGAGGCGTTGTCCACAGTGTGGAGGACAGGCGCCCAGCTAGTTCTCCCGGGTCACGCGCACCAGGTCTTCATTGGCGAGGGCCAGGAGGGATTCGAGTTGCCGGACCCGTGTCTCGTCGACGTCACCGGCCGCATGTTTGGCACGGGCATCGTCGAGAAGCCGTTTAGCTTCCTTGGCGTTCCGCCGCGCAACGTCCAGGGCGTGTTCCAGAGTGGTTTCGTGCTCCACAGCCGAGTTCTGTTCCATTGCACCATTGTGGTGCCCTTTCCCGGCCGATTCCAGAGGAACCGGCCGGGAAAGGCGGAACGGGTTCAAGGAGGTGGCGTCAGGCCGTGACCTCGACGGGCAGGCCGGCTGCCTCCAGGGTTGCGGCTGCGTCCTTGGCGGGGAACGACGGCGGGTTCACGCCGGCCATCTCCTCCATCACGCGGACCACCTGGCAGCTGTAGCCGAACTCGTTGTCGTACCAGACGTAGAGCACAAGGTTCTTGTCGTTGGAGATGGTGGCCAGCCCGTCCACGATCCCTGCGCGGCGCGAGCCGACGAAGTCCGTGGAGACAACCTCGGGCGAATCGATGTAGTCGACCTGCTTCCGCAGTTCCGAGTGCAGCGACATTTCCCGCAGGTAGTCGTTGACCTCGTCCTTGGTGGCGCCGTTTTCCAGGCTCAGGTTCAGGATGGCCAGAGACACGTCGGGGGTGGGGACGCGGATGGAGCTGCCGGTGAGTTTGCCCAGCAGTTCCGGCAGGGCCTTGGCTACAGCCTTGGCGGCACCGGTCTCGGTGATGACCATGTTCAGCGCGGCGGAGCGGCCGCGTCGGTCGCCCTTGTGGAAATTGTCGATCAGGTTCTGGTCGTTGGTGAAGGAGTGGACCGTCTCGACGTGGCCGTGCACGACGCCGTAGCGGTCGTTGATCGCCTTGAGCACCGGGGTGATGGCGTTGGTGGTGCAGGAGGCCGCGGAGACGATCTTGTCCGCGTCGGCGATGGTGCCGTGGTTGATGCCGTGCACGATGTTCTTGATGTCGCCCTTGCCCGGGGCGGTGAGCAGCACACGGGACACGCCCTTGCTCAACAGGTGCTGGGACAGGCCCTCGGCGTCACGCCAGCGTCCCGTGTTGTCGACGAGGAGGGCGTTGTGGATGCCGTAGGCGGTGTAGTCAACCGTCGCGGGGTTGTCCGAGTAGATGACCTGGATCTGGACGCCGTTGGCGGTGATGGTGTCGTTCTCGAGGTCCACCTTGATGGTGCCTTCGAACGAGCCGTGGACCGAGTCGCGGCGCAGCAGGCTGGCGCGCTTGGTGAGGTCGTTGTCCGACCCGCGGCGGACCACGATGGCGCGCAGGCGCAGGCCATGCCCGCCGCCGGCCTTTTCGATCAGGAGGCGGGCCAGGAGCCGGCCGATGCGTCCGAAGCCGTAGAGCACCACGTCGGTGCTGGTGCGGTCATCGCCGCCGCGCTTGCCGACAACCGCGGCAAGTTCCTTGCGGAGGAACTCGTCCAGGGTGGCGCCGTTGCCCTCGACGCGGTATTTCTCGGTGAGGCGCGCAATGTCGATGGCTGCGGCGCCGAGCTCCAGTTTGGTCAGGGCGTCCAGCAGCGGGGCGGTCTCTTCGAGACGCAACTCTTCCTTGCTCATCCGGCGGGCGAAACGGTGGGCCTTGAGGATGTTCATGGTGGACTTATTGATCAGGCTGCGGCCGTGGATGGACGTGACCACGTTGTTTTCGCGGTACAGCCGGCCGATCACCGGGATCATGGCCTCGGCGAGCGCCTCCCGGCCCATCCACGTATCAAGACAAGAATCTGACGTCTGGCTCACAGAAATACCTTCCTAGAATCCACCACATACGGCGTCGTATGCGGATGTCGGCTGCCGGAGGATGTCCGGAAACCCGGCGCCGGCAGGGATTCGATCCACCCCGGGCGCCTGTGTCGAGCAAAGAAAAACGCCGGCTGCGAACGCAGACCCGGCGGCAGAACTTCTACGTTCACCATCCAGTCTACCGGCGGCCCGGCACGGTCCGGTCCCCGGTGGTGCGTGAAATGACTCACAATGCCGGGGGGCCAGCTACGCTGGGGCGATGTTGAAGGTTGGGGCTCTCCTGCTGGGCGTCGTGCTGTGCACCGGTTGCGCCGCAGCGGCGGCGCCAGCCGGCCCGGCGTCGTCAAGCCCTGGCCCAGCGGCGACGTTTACCTTGGTGGCGCATCGCGGCGGAGCGCTGGTCTACCCCGAGTCCTCCGCGGAAGCCTTCGAGGCCGTGGGCAAGACGGCGTTCCCGATCGAAACGGATCTGCGGCAGCTCCGGGACGGGACACTCGTTCCGCTGCACGACAACGCCGCCGAGCGGACCATGTCCGGGGTCAGCGGCAGCCCTGCCGGCATCACTGTGGAGCAGTGGGCGGCGGCCCGCATCAGGCACCCGCTGGGCGGGGCCGAGGGCAGTCCGACGACGTGGGAAGCCATGCTGGATCTGTACGGCGGGCGGAACGTCCTGGTCCCCGAGCTGAAGGACCCCGCCATCGATCCGGCCGCCTTCGCGGAGACCATCCTGCAGCGCGGCATCCAGGACAAAGTGGTGGTGCAGACGTTCAGCTTCCCCGCGGCCCAGGCCCTGGCCCGGTCCGGGCTGCAGGTGCTGTATCTCCTGCGGGACGGGGAGGAACCCGATCCGGCGTCGATCAGCTCCAGCGGCATCGGTCACGTCGGCCCGCACAAGGACATCAGCTCAGGCTACCTGCGCAGCCTCAAGGACTCCGGGCTGACCGTCTGGCCCTATACCGTCAACGACGAAACAACCGCGGCGAGGCTGCGGGCCGAAGGCGCGGATGGCGTCTTCACCGACACGCCATGGGAGCTGGCAAAGCAGTTGGGTCTTTAGCCCTCTACCGGACGTCCTGGAGAATTAGGTCAACGGCCTTCTCCGCAATCATGATGGTGGGCGCCTGCGTGTTGGCACTCACGAGCCGGGGCATGATCGAAGAGTCAACGACGCGCAGTCCCTCGAGTCCGTGGACCTTCAACCGAGGCGAGACGACGGACTCATCGGTGGTTCCCATGGAGCAGGTACCGACCGGGTGGTAGGAAGTCCGCCCGAAGGAGCGCACGAAACTCACGTACTCGTCGCGGGTTTCCACCCGGCTGCCATCGCCGATGTGCTCCGCCTTGGTGAGCGCCGCCATCGACGACTGCTTCATGATCTCGCGGCTCTGCTGAACCCCGGCGATGGCCATCTCCAGGTCATAATCGTCGGCGAGATAGTTTGGATCGATCAGCGGTGCCTTGCCGGGATCAGAAGACACGGGCCGGACGGTTCCCCGGCTTCGGGGCCGCAGGAAGTAGGAGTTCACCGTGGCCCCAAATCCGGGTTTCAAGGCCATGGCGCCAGTTCCCCCCCGAGCGGCCGGCAGGAAGTGGAACTGCAGGTCTGGGGTCTTTTCGTCTTTGTTCGCGTAGCTGAAGCCACCGGCCTCGACCAGCGTGGAAGCGAAAGGACCCGAGCGGAAAGCGAGGTATTCGACCCCGGCCAGGACGGTGGCAGGGCGCACCTGGTTGAGCCGGTCCAGGCTTTGGTAATCCGTAAGTTCGTAGACGATGTCGACGTCACAGTGGTCATGCAGGTTCTTGCCGACACCCGACAGGGCGTGGACGGTCTCGATGCCGGCAGCGGCAAGATCCTCCGGGTCGCCGATGCCCGACAGCTGCAGAAGCTTGGGCGAACCGAAGGCGCCGGCCGAGACAATCACCTCGCGGTTGGCGCTGTAGGTTCGCACGCGTCCGCCTTCGATCGCCTGGATTCCGACGGCCCTGCCGTTGCTGATGATCACTTTGGAGACGGTAACGTTGGCGCGGACCGTGAGGTTCCGCCGCTTGCGGGCGGGTCGGAGGTAGGCGACGGCCGCGCTGCACCGGCGGCCATTCTTCGTGGTGGTCTGGTAGAAGCCGACGCCGTACTGCTGGGCGCCGTTGAAGTCGCTGTTGTAGGGCAGCCCGAACTCCTGGCCCGCCTTGACGAAGGCCGCGGAGAGCTTGTGCGGACGCAGCAGGTCGGAGACTCCGAGCGGACCCTCGGTCCCGTGGTGCGGTGCCGAGAGCCGGGTGTTGGACTCCGAGCGGACAAAGTACTTATTCACCTCGTCCGCGGACCAGCCCTCGCAGCCGTAATCCGTGACCCAGCTGTCATAGTCTTCGGCCACGCCGCGCGTGAAGACCTGGGAGTTGATGGACCCCCCGCCGCCGAGTACGCGGCCCTGGGCGAGGGGGATGCGTCGGCCGTTGCTGTGCTTTTGCGGAACGCTCGCATAGTCCCATTGGTACGGCCCGCCCTTCAGCTTCGGGAAGCCGGCCGGGACGTGGATGAGCGGGTGGCGGTCGGATCTGCCCGCCTCGAGCAGAAGGACGCGGAGTGAGGGGTCTTCGCTGAGCCTGCCGGCAAGGACGCTGCCGCTGCTGCCGCCCCCGGCTATCACATAGTCGTATGCTGCATCGTCCGGCACCCTGGCTCCTAAGCATTCACTGACTTCACCGTTGCTTGAGACGTTCACTGCAGTCTCTGTTCACGCCCGGATGATGTCAAGCGTTCGGGTCAAGCCGTTTCGGCGCAGGCAGGAGACTCTCGGCAGCGGAAACGGTGGCAGGGAATCCCTGCGGAGTGAATGGATGGGTTGACCGATACGCCGGGTTCTGTGTTCCCGCGCCGTTGCCGGCGCGGGAGTAGCGGCCATCCATCTACGAACGCCGTTGCCGACGCCCTCCAGCAGCCTACCCGGACACTCGGGCGAGCAGCCCTCAAACGTGCCCTGTCTGGCCTTGCTCCGGGTGGGGTTTACCTAGCCTTCCCGGTCACCCGGGAAGCTGGTGGTCTCTTACACCACCGTTTCACCCTTACCTGCCCTGCGGCCCGTGCACGCACGCGCCGCCGGCAGGCGGTCTGTTCTCTGTGGCACTGGCCTGCGGGTTACCCCGAGTGGGCGTTACCCACCACCCTGCCCTGCGGAGCCCGGACGTTCCTCGAGCCACTTGCGTGACGCGCGGCCGCCTGGTCAACCCATCCGCAGTCCATTCTACGGCCAGGGCGGACCCGCCCGGGGACACGTCCGGCCGTCTGGCCTATGATCGGGGAATGGAGGATTCCGTCCTGGGTCGGCGCCGGCTGCTGGAGCTGGCAGGAATCGGGCTTGGCGCCTCAGCGCTCGCGGCCTGCACCGGCGGCGCCGCGTCCACCGCCACGTCACAGGTCCCGCCCGTGCCGGGCCCGTCCCACGCCTCGCCCGCCGGACCTACGTCGGCGGTGCCGCCGGCCCCCGCCGCCCCGTGGACGGTCCGGACCAGCACCGGCTCATTCGTGTCGGCCTTCCGTCCCCGAGTCGTTAGCCGCTGGTCCCTGGCGGCGCCTGACATGCCGCCCGGCGGAAGGCAGCCCGAACTTCCGGTGGCAGTCTTCCTGCACGGACTCGGCGGTAACCACACCGCTTTGCTGGATGGACTGGCGGCCCACGAGGCCCTCCAGCGGCACCTCGATGCCGGGGGCGCACCCTTTGCCATTGCCGCAGTGGACGGCGGGAACACCTGGTGGCACCCACGCGCCGACGGCAGCGACACCCAGTCAATGCTGGTGCAGGAATTCGTTCCGTTCCTCGGCGGGCGGGGCTGCGACCTCGGCAGGATCGGCCTCTTCGGCCTCTCGATGGGCGGCTTCGGCGCCCTCCTGCTCGCGTCACAGGGCCAACTGCCCGGGGTCCGGGCCGTGGCGGCCATGAGCCCGGCGGTCTGGGAGAACTACGACTCACGCATGGACACCGCCTTCGACAGTCCGGCCGACTTCGCAGCCCACGACGTGTTCGCGCTCCGGCCCCGCCTGGCGGCGCTGCCCAAGCGGATCGACTGCGGCACCGGAGACGACCTCTTTGCCACGGTACGCGACTACCGGGCGGGACTCCCGGGCGCCGTCGAGGGCGGCTTCCAGCCCGGCGTCCATGGCGACAGCTACTGGCGTTCCATCCTGCCCGAGGTGTTGTCCTTCCTCGGTCGCCACCTCGGCTGAGCCCGCCCTGGACGCCTGGTCTGCGGGGTCCGGCAGGGGCCCCCCGGCGGTGCCATCCCGGTAACGGGCCGCCGCTAGGATTGAACGGTGCTGATTCTGCTGCCGCCCTCCGAGGGCAAGACCCCCGCCACGGTGGGCAACGCCGTCGACTGGACTACCCTGAGTTTCCCCGGCCTGAACACCTACCGGGCCAAGGTGCTGGAGGGTCTCGGGACGGTCAGCGCCCACGAGGACGCCCTGGCGCTCCTGGGCGTCGGCGCCTCGCTGCGGGCCGACGTCGAGCGCAATACCCGGCTGCACGCCGAGCCGGCGGCGCCTGCCCACCAGGTCTACTCCGGGGTGCTGTACGACGCGCTGGACTACAACTCGCTGACGCCCGCCCAGCGGAGGAAGGCGGACGCCTGCGTGCTGGTCATTTCCGCGCTCTGGGGTGCCATCCGCTTCGGCGATCGGGTGCCTGCCTACCGGCTGTCGATGGGGACCGCGCTGCCCGACGTCGGACGCCTGGCGTCCTTCTGGAAGCCGCAACTCAATGCCGCCCTCGCGGCCGCCACGGAGGGCGAACTGCTGGTGGACTGCCGCTCCAGCACCTACGCCGCCGCGTGGGCTCCCCCGCCGGCTCAGACCGTCGCCGTCCACGTGTTTACCCAGGTCAACGGCGTCCGCAAGGTGGTAAGCCATTTTGCGAAGCACACCCGGGGCGAACTCGCCCGGCACCTGTTGACCCGCCCGGGCAAGGCCCCGCGGACCCCGGCCCAGCTGCAGCAGGCGGCTGCCGAGAAGTGGAGCGCCGAACTGGTCGAGGGCACGGCCCGGAAGCCGCACACCCTCAACCTGCTCCTGCCCAACTGACTGACTAACTAACTAACTAACTAACTAGCTGACAATTCCGGCCGTTCTGACAGCTCAAGAAGATGGCCAGAGCTGCGGGGCGGGTGGGTGCTCAGGCCCACTCGGCGGAGCGGACCAGGATGCAGCCGGAATCCGGGCAGAACACGACGTCGTCCTCGGCCGCGGCCTTGATTTCGGCAAGGTCACCGGGGCTCAGCTGCATGCCCGAACCCTCGGAGGTCCCGTGGAAGAGGCGGGCCGCACCGACACCGCGCCGGGCCAGCGTCTTCTCGTAGATCGCCAGCAGGCCGGCATCCATCCCCTCGGCGAATTCGGCGCGCTTGCCGCGCACCACGGTGGCCTCGACGGCGATCTCCGCGAGCTGCTCGTCCAGTTCAGCGCGGATGGAACCGAAGGAGCCCTGGATGTCGTCAACAATCTGCTGTTGGCTGGCCTGGCGCAGGCGGAGCGAATCCAGCCGCTCCAGGACTTCCAGCTCAACGTCCTCAAGGTCGGAGCGGCGCTTGTTCAGGGACACCAGGTCGCGCTGCAGGGCCACAAGGTCTTTGGAGAGCCCGGTGCCGCTGTTGAGCTTCGCCTCGTCGCGGTCAATCCGGGAGGCGACCTGCTCGACGTCCGCCTCGGCGCGCTTGAGCTCAAGTTCGGCGTCGTGGAGCGCCACCTTCGCGGCGCCCAGTTCGCCGTTGGCCACGCCGAGGGCTGCTTCGAGATCGGTGATCCGGGAGTCGCTTTCAAGGCTTCGGCGGCGGTTGGACAAGGATTTGAGTTTCGCATCAAGTCCCTGCAATTCGAGCAACTTCAACTGTTCCGCCGGTGCTGCCTTGGCCACTATTTACCTCCGCTTGTTCCCTGCCGGCAGGAGCCGGGCACCTATTCGGCGCTCCCTAGACTCTAGTCCCCGCCCGGAGTCAGAATGAAGTCCCACGGATCGCTGTTGGTGGTGCTGACCCGGATCTCGACGTCGTGCCCCTGGTCGCTCAGCACATTGCCCAGCGCCTGCGCCGCGGCCGGCAGCCACAGCCACTCGCTGGCGAAGTGGGAAACATCGATCAGGTACGGCCGGTCGTTGACGGCTTCCTCCCGGGCTTCCGACGCCGGATGGTGCCGCAGATCCGCGGTCAGGTAGACGTCGGCGTTACTTGCCCGGACCTCTCCGAAGAGCGAATCCCCGGCGCCGCCGCAGACCGCCACCCGGCGGACCAGCCCGTCCCGGTCCCCGGACACGCGCACCCCGCCGGCGACCGCCGGGAGGATGCCGAAGACGCGGGCGGCAAAATCGCCCAGGGTCAGAACCTCCTCAAGGTCACCGACCCGGCCGATGCCTTCCTCCGGCAGCCCGTTCGCGGCCGGGGTCAGCGGGGCCACGTTCTGCAGGCCGAGCGCGTCGGCCAGGACATCCGAAACGCCGCCGACGGCGGAATCACCGTTGGTGTGCACCGTCAGCAGGCCGGTCCCGGACTCAATCAGGCGGTGCACGGCCCGGCCCTTGGCGGTGGTCGCCGCGACCGAGGTGACACCCTTGAGCAGCAGCGGATGGTGGGTGATCAGCAGTTCCGCGCCGAAGTCGATGGCCTCCTCGATCACCTCAAGGGTGGGATCGACGGCGAAGAGGATCCTGCTCACCCCGGCGGAGGGGCGGCCGGCCACGAGGCCCACCTCGTCCCAGTCCTCCGCCAGCGATTCGGGCCAGAGCTCCTCGACGGCCAGCAGGATCATGCCCAGGGTGGGCGTCGCGGGTGTTTCCCCGGATCCGCTGCCGGTGGCGTCGTTTCCTTCGGAAGGGCCAACTGAAACATCGGTGTTTACACGTTCCATACCCCCATTTTTACCCTATCGGCCGGCCTCCGCCGCAGACGCCGGGAATCATCGGGGCCCTTCAACCATTGAAGAGGGTATGAGAACTTTTGTCCTCGGCGGAGGCTGCTTCTGGTGCCTCGACGCCGTTTACCAGAAAACCAAGGGTGTCAGCGCCGTCGTTTCGGGCTACACCGGAGGCCATGACCGCAACCCCGACTACTACGCCGTCTGCTCCGGAACCACCGGCCATGCCGAGGTGGTGGCGGTGACGTTCGATGAGGAGGTCGTGCCCGCGGAGGTCGTCCTGGACATGTTCTTCGTTCTCCACGACCCCACCACGCCCAACCGCCAGGGCTACGACGTCGGAACCCAGTACCGCTCCTCGATGTTCTATGAGACGACCGAGGAGAAGATCCTCTTCGAGGACGCGATCGAACGGAACCAGCCGCTCTGGGCCCATCCGATCGTCACGCAGGTCAGCCGGCTGCCGGTGTTCCACCGGGCGGAGGAAATCCACCAGGACTACTACGGCAAGTTCCCGGAGCAGGGCTACTGCCAGGTGATCATCAATCCGAAGCTGGCCAAGGCCAGGAAATATTACTCTGCATGGCTTAATGCTTAGCTAGGGCCCGCGGGCCCTCGTTAGGCTGACCTCAGTATTCCCTCTTCAACAGACAGGCGCAGACACCCATGGCACGGATCTATGACGATGTTACCCAGTTGGTCGGCGGCACCCCGCTGGTCCGGCTCAACCGGCTGACCGAAGGCCTTGACGCCACCGTGGCCGTCAAGCTGGAGTTCTACAACCCGGCCAACAGCGTCAAGGACCGCATCGGTGTCGCGATCGTCGACGCCGCGGAAAAGTCCGGTGCCCTCAAGCCCGGCGGCACCATCGTCGAAGGCACGTCCGGCAACACCGGCATTGCCCTGGCCATGGTGGGCGCGGCCCGCGGCTACAAGGTCATCCTGACGATGCCGGAGACCATGTCCACCGAACGGCGTGTCATGCTGCGCGCCTACGGTGCCGAGATCGTCCTCACTCCCGGTTCCGAGGGCATGCGGGGCGCCGTGGAAAAGGCCCAGGAGATCGTCGCCAACACGGAGAACTCGATCTGGGCCCAGCAGTTCGCCAACGAGGCCAACCCCGAGGTCCACCGCCAGACCACGGCCGAGGAAATCTGGTCCGACACCGACGGGAAGGTGGACATCTTCGTCGCCGGCGTCGGCACCGGCGGAACCGTCACCGGCGTCGGGCAGGTGCTCAAGGAGCGCAAGCCCGAGGTCCAGATCATCGCCGTCGAGCCGAAGGACTCCGCCATCCTCAACGGCGGCGCACCGGGCCCGCACAAAATCCAGGGCCTTGGCGCGAACTTCATCCCGGAGATCCTGGACACCAACGTCTATGACGAGGTCATCGACGCCACCCTCGAGGACTCGGTCCGCGTGGCCCGCGAACTCGGCGTCAAGGAAGGCATCCTCGGCGGCATCTCCTCCGGCGCGATCGTCTGGGCGGCCCTGGAACTCGCCAAGCGCCCGGAGAACGCCGGTAAGCTGATTGTTGCCATTGTCTGCGACTTCGGTGAGCGGTACATCTCCACCGTGCTGTACGACGACATCCGCGGCTGAGTCCAGCCCCGTTCCAAGATTTCGTAGAAAGGTCTTTGTGAGCTTTTTCGCAAGACTGAAGGAAGACCTCGAGGCCGCCCGGTCGCACGACCCGGCGGCCCGGGGTTCTTTCGAGAACTTCTTTGCCTACCCCGGCCTGCACGCGATCTGGGCGCACCGCCTGACGCACCGGCTGTGGCAGAATCCGGCGCTGCGCTTCCCGGCCCGGCTGATCTCCCAGCTGGCCAGGTTCGGCACCGGGATCGAGATCCACCCCGGCGCCACCATCGGCCGCCGTTTCTTCATCGACCACGGCATGGGCGTTGTCATCGGCGAGACCGCCGAAATCGGCGAAGACGTCATGATCTACCACGGCGTGACCCTCGGCGGCCGTTCCCTGGCCAAGGTCAAGCGCCACCCCACCCTCGAGGACCGGGTCGTGATTGGCGCCGGAGCCAAGATCCTGGGTCCCATCACTATCGGCCGGGACAGCGCCGTGGGCGCCAACGCCGTGGTGGTCAAGGACGCGCCGGCAGAGTCGATCCTGACGGGCGTGCCGGCCACGTGGCGGCACCGGGACGCACAGCGGGAGACCAAGCCCGCCGTCGACCCGGCCGAATACCTGATCGAATACCGGATCTAAGGGGCTCCGGCCGAAGCCGGCACCCGGCGCCCCGCACCCGGCGGACGCTACGCGGGGAACCGCTTGTAGATGTTCCAGATGACGACGTCGAAGGCCTTGTCCGGCAGCAGCCGCCGCAGCAGCAGGATGGCCCGCGCGCCCTTGCCCACCGGATAGCGCGTCTTGGGTTTCGGGGACGTCGCGGCGTGGACGATGGCGTCGGCAATGACGTCCGGGGGCGTGGACATGCTGGAGCCGACGGTGGACGCCAATGCCGCGGCCACCACCTTCGCCTGGTCCATGTAGGGCCCGCGGCCGGATGTGGCCAGCAGGCTGTCGCCGGAGATCGCGCCCCATTCCGAGGCGGTTCCGGACGGCTCGATGATGGACACGTCGATACCGTGCGGCTTGAGCTCGATCCGCAGGGAATCGCTCAGGCCCTCGACGGCGAACTTTGTCGCGTGGTACCAGGCACCCAGCGGCTCATACATCTGTCCGCCGATCGAGGACACGTTGATGATCCTCCCCCGCCCCGCGGCCCGCATTCCGGGGAGCACCAGCTGGGTCATCCGCGCCAGTCCGAAGAGGTTGACGTCGAACTGCCGCCGCCCCTCGGCCAGCTCCACTTCCTCCAGCGAGCCGTAGGAGCCGTAGCCGGCGTTGTTGACCAGGACGTCGACCCGGCCGTGGGCGGCAATCACCTGTTCGACGGCGGCTGTCATGGATTCCTCGCTGGTGACGTCCAGCGCCACAACCGTCACCCCGTGGGCCGTGAGGGGCTCCATCTTCGCGACCCGGCGTGCTCCAGCGTAGACGGTGAACCCGCGGGCCGCGAGCTTCCACGCGGTCTCATAACCGATTCCGGTGGAGGCACCGGTGACAAATGCTACGGGTTGGGTCATCTGCTGCACTCCTGGGACGCTGGCGGGAACGGTCGGCTGGACTCACATTGCGTGACGGCCGGGACGGATCCCGGGGAAACGCGAACGGCCGGTGCTCCCAGAGTAACGGGGAGCACCGGCCGCCGGCGTCAGTCGCGGGCTAGTGGGTGTCCACTGCCTCGATTTCAGACTTGTCCTCGCCCCAGAGGGTGTGGAAGGTACCTTCGGCGTCGATGCGGCCGTAGGTGTGCGCGCCGAAGAGGTCGCGCTGGCCCTGGATCACGGCGGCCGGCAGGCGTTTGCGGCGCAGGCCGTCGTAGTAGGCCAGCGAGGAGGAGAACACCGGCACCGGGATGCCGAGCTGGACCGCGGTCGAGACCACCCGGCGCCAGGCCGGGAGGACGTCGGCGATCGCCTGGGTGAAGGCCGGGGCGAACAGCAGGTTCGCGGGCTTCTCCGCCGCGGCGTAGGCCTTGGTGATCTCCTTGAGCAGTTCGGCGCGGATGATGCAGCCGCCGCGCCACAGCGAGGCGATCTCGTCCAGCTTCAGGTCCCAGCCGTATTCCTTGGCGGCCGAGGTGAGCATGTCCAGCCCCTGGGCGTAGGAAACCAGCTTGGAGGCGTAGAGCGCCTGCCGGACATCCTCGACGAAGCTCTCGGGGATCTCGACGTCGGCCTCGCCGCCGGCGAGAAGTTCCTGGGCCAGCTTGCGCTGCTCCGACTGGGAGGACAGCGCCCGGGCGAAGACCGATTCGGCGATCCCCGACGTCGGGGAGCCCAGTTCGAGTGCGGAGATGACGGTCCAGCGGCCGGTGCCCTTCTGGCCCGCGGCGTCCACGACGACGTCGACGAACGGCTTGCCGGTCTTCGCGTCCACGTGACCAAGGACCTCGGCGGAGATTTCGATCAGGAAGGAGGCAAGGTCGCCTTTGTTCCACTCTGCGAAGATCCTGGCCTGCTCGGCCGGTTCGATGCCGGCGCCGGAGCGCAGCAGGTCGAAGGCTTCGCCGATGACCTGCATGTCAGCGTATTCGATGCCGTTGTGGACCATCTTGACGAAGTGTCCGGCGCCGTCCGTGCCGATCCAGGCGCAGCAGGGCTTGCCGTCGACGTGGGCGGCGATCTTTTCCAGCAGCGGACCCAGGGCGTCGTAGGACTCCTTCGAGCCGCCAGGCATGATCGAGGGGCCGTTAAGGGCACCTTCCTCGCCGCCGGAGACGCCGATGCCGACAAAGTGCAGGTCCTTCTTGGCAAGCGCTGCCTCGCGGCGGCGCGTGTCCTCATAGTGGGAGTTGCCGGCGTCGATAATGATGTCGCCCGGTTCCAGTAGCGGCTCGAGCTGTTCGATCACGGAGTCAACCGGTTTGCCGGCCTTGACCATGATCAGCACCCGGCGCGGCTTCTCCAGGGAGTCGACGAGCTCCTGCAGGGTCTCCGTGCGGACAAAGTCGCCGTCCGTGCCGTGCTTGGCCAGCAGGGCGTCGGTCTTCTCGACGGACCGGTTGTGCAGGGCAACGGTGAAGCCGTTCCGGGCCAGGTTGCGGGCGAGGTTGGCCCCCATCACCGCAAGGCCGGTGACACCGATGTGTGCTGACATCAAAACTCCAATTCATTTCTGTGCAACAGGTGCAGTTCGTCCCGCGCATGCGGCGGACTGTCTTTTTGGGATCCGTGGCTGTCAATAAACCATATGTATTTCCGCCGGTTGCTGGAAAGCCGTGCCCACGTGGCGGAATATGGCGCGTCACAGACAGTCTATGATTTCCGGCCTGCTTGCGCCCGTCCGGGCCGGAACGGGGGCTGGATCCGCGTCGGTCCCACTATGCTTACGACTATGTCAACGTCCCTCCACCACCGCGCGATCGAGCACCTCGGCACCCGCATCGTCGCGGGCGAGCTCCCGCCCGGCCACATCATGCTGGCCGAGCACCTCGAAGACGAACTCAAAGTCTCCCGTTCGGTGGTCCGCGAGGCGGTGCGGGTGCTTCAGTCGCTCGGACTGGTCGAAACCACCAAACGGGTGGGCATCCGGGTGCTGCCGGCCAACCGCTGGAACCCCTTCGATCCCCAGGTGATCCGCTGGCGCCTCGCCGGCGAAGGCCGCGGCGCGCAGCTGCGCTCCCTCGCGGAGCTGCGCACCGCTGTCGAACCGGTGGCCGCCGAGCTGGCCGCCACCAACGCCCCGGAGGAGATCCGCCGCGAACTCGTGGAGGTTTCGCACGCCATGCGCGACGCCGGCCAGGCCGGGGACGTGCCGCGGTTCCTGGAGCTGGACATCCACTTCCATTCCCTGCTGCTGACCGGCTCCGGGAACGAGATGTTCGCGAACATGGTGGGCCAGGTGGCGGAGACGCTGACCGGCCGCACGGTGCACGGCCTGATGCCGGACCACCCGCGCGACACGGCGCTGCAGTGGCACGTGGACGTGGCGGAGGCGATCGCCGCCGGTAACCCGGCAGCGGCCCGGCAGGCCTCGGACCGGATCATGCGGGAGACCATTTCGGAGATGGAACCCGAATGGAAGGACCAGCCCAGGGTGTTCGTCCCGGTCCAGCGGCCCTAGCTCCCCCGGAAGTCCAGCAGCACTTTGCCGGAAACGGCTGCGTTCCGGGCCACCTCGAAGGAGCCCCACCATCACCACCTTTCCGCCCCGGGCGGCACCCTTCACCGCGGACGCCAGCCCGTGACGGCTGCCGGAGGACTCGATGACAACGCCTGCCTCCACCGCCGCGATGGCCTCTGCCTCATCCCCCGTGAGGACCTCGTCCGCGGCCAGTCCGGCATCAGGCCAGGCCGGGAAATAGCCGCCAGTTACGCCATCGAATAGGCATTTCCGCAGCTCAGAACCGCGCGGCCTGTTTCACATTTCCCGTTATTCACGGTATATTCATACACGAGCCTTCCACCGCGGCATCCCCCAATAGTCGCGGTGGAAGGCTTTTCCAATGCCACGGCACTTCCGGTATGCGATGCAGGGACATACGGATATACCGGGTTTATGCAGCGTCTACGCCGCGTCCGCGATCGCCTCCCGGAGCCGCCAGCCGCCGCCCAGGCCGTCACGGATGATTTCCATCGTGGTGAGGGCAGAACCCGGATTGCGGCCCAGTCTCGCCTGGACCTGCCAGACCTCGACGTCGACCCGGCTCAGTCCCTTGGGCATCCGCCGCTCCGCCTCCCACCAGCTCACCCGCTCGAACCAGCGGACGGGCTCCGCGCCGACGATCCATTCGCGGCCCGCGCGCACTACCGCGTGGGGCCTTCCATCCGGGCCCGATTTCACCATGACGTGTTCCATGCCCGCAACGGTAGGGTGGGGCTCCGACAATTTCCGCAGCGCTGCGGCGGACCCGCGGCTGACGGCATCATCGCGAATGCGCTCTGCGACCGCCCCGCAGACAGCTGTGTCCCAACTCCAGAAGCAACCAAAAACCCCGCCATGGGCTTCTCGGGCTGCCATGACGGGGTAATTTGCTGTGGGTCCTACCGGGATCGAACCGATGACATCCACGGTGTCGTTGGTCAACGGCGAGTGGGGCCGCGGCCCGTTCGTCTGGGTTTCCGTAGACGCCCAGGTCACGAACATGCTGACGCCGGAGCAGGGAACCTGCGCCCCGTCCACGCTGCCCGCGGGCGTCACCGCGACGGGGCCGCTGAACCTCGGCGCGGACGGCTGGGCCGGGCGTTCATACACGAACCCTGCACCCTCCACGGCGTTCCTTTTCGGAGCGCAGGAGGCCCCGGTCATCCCGGGGCAGAAGGTCACGGCGTCAGCATGGGTGGTGGGCGCCGGGGCCGGTGTTCAGATCCGCTGGGTCGACTCGACGGGCGCGTTCATCAGCTTCTCGTCCTCGCCCGGGTCCGGCGTCGCGGGCGTGGCCACGCGCGTATCAGTCACTGCCACACCGCCGGCGAACGCTACCGGCGCGCAAGTGCGGGCAACGAACGCGGCACAGGGAGCCCGGCCCGCACTGACCTGGACGGACCAGCTGCTCGAATGGGCGGACGGCCAGGGCTGCCCGAAGTCCGTAATTCACGCCGTCTCGCGTGATCTGAAGATGATTTCCACCGATCCGCTGGGGCTACGCACCGCCGACATGGGCTTCACAATCACAGAAGTAGGGTAGCTATGCAGGCAGGTTCACTGGCGGGCAGCGACGTCCAGGCTTTCACTTCCCGGGTTGTCGTTGCCGGCGTTCAGCGAGAGCACGCGAGCTGGTCCACGAGCCGGGACCTTATCGGCGAGCTCCCGGAGCAGGTTGTCGCCGCCTCCGGGATTCAGCAGGCGACCGGCACCATTGTCTGGTCGGAAGGCCCCGACGTCACGGACACGGCGACGAACCCGTGGAACGCAGGTGCTGGGTGGCTCCCGGCGAAGGGAGACCCGGTCACGATTTACTCCTCGGACGGCGTCACCGAGTGGGTGCAGTTCACGGGCGTCATTGATGAGAACAGCGGCACCGTCGGGGAAGCAGCGCGGTCGACGATCATTGACTACTCTGACCGGCTCAGTGCCCGATTCAGCCACGAACCGCTGATGCGGCTGATGCCGCCCCGGTTGCGTGGTGAAGCGGAATACCGCGCCGCCGGTTTGACTCACCTGTACTTTGTGGACCGGGCACTCCGGACCGCCGGGTTCCATGCGACGCCGCCGGTGGAGACGCGGCAGATCCTCTCAGTGCCGGCACAGTCTTCGATGGGGCCGGAGAGGGGCTCGATGCTCTCGGGCCTGGTCGGTGGCGTGGACGGAGGGCCGTGGTGCGCCACGTACAACGAGCCTCACGGCGTGTCTATCGCGGATGTTCAGAACGTTTACGCGCCGGCACTGGCCTACCCGATGACGGAGGCCGTGCGCTTCGGCATGATCGTGGCCCCGGACCACAATGGAAACACGACCTTGAAGGCCTACTACGGGGCGACGGACAACGTGGAACTCGCCGTGGCCGGATCGCGCACTGTCGTGGCCCGGCTCAACGGCGTCGATGTCTGCTCCCTCGTGTTGGGCGCGGCGGTCAGTGTCTTCTTGCTGGTGAAGGCCGGCGTGTGGACGCTCCGCACGAACACCGGGGCGCCCGCGACCGGTTCGGCTGCTAACCCGACGGGTGCGGTCCTGGATCGGATCATCATCACGGCGGACTCGTCCTCCCGGGTGGCTGGTTTCCATGCCGCCCACACAGCCTCGTCCACGGAGAACCTCTACACCCAGCACGTGCCCGGTGCCCGCTAGCGGATGGACAACCTCTCCCACCGGGGGCTGATGGACGCCAGCCCAGCCATCCAACCAACAACCTGCCGGGACATTCTCGACAAAATCAGCAAGGCCACGCTCTCCGCAATGTGGATCGACGAGTTGGGTGTGTTCAATTGGGCGCCTTCCGTCGGACTCCGGGGAAAGGGCAGCGCGCAGACCATCACGACTTTGGACGACATCAGGTCCCTGTCATGGGCTGATTCTTTGCTGGGCGCACGATCCTCGGTAGAGGCCAGTTACGACCTTCCGGCGATCAGCCGATCACGCTGGGACAACGTCCTCTGGTATCAGGGCAACACGGAAACCCTTGAGCCCGGGCAGGTCAGACGGAGTTCATCAACGCACCGTCCGGAACGGACTGGGTGCAGATCTCGCCCGACCCACCTCATCCTTGGCGCGGCCGGCGCCTGGACGGGACTACCTACGAATACTTGCGCCCGGAGAATCTCCGGTCAATCCGGCGGGCCGAAAGACTGCCCGGATTCCTTCCTGTGCACGAGTATTCCGAGCGGCGGGGCGCGCCTCGGGCGCGCATTTCCTGCGCCAAACCTTGAATGAGAACATGGAGGTCCCGTGACAACTACACCCAGGAGTTACCAGAGATGCTGAAGTTCCAAACGCTGCCCGCCCCCTATCTGGACTTCTGCATCGTAAGCGCCGAACTAGGGACCCTCTCAGAGGTCCTAATGGACGGACTGGAGTCTCTCGCTGAGATGGGCCTTGCGTCGCATGCTTATGAGACCAGCGCAGGGTGGTTCGCAGTAGTTTATCCCGACGTCGATCGACTCCACCGCTCGGCGGGCGGGGTCTCGGGCATATCCGGTATCGCCAAGGTAGGACCGGATCTTCTGATCCCAAGGGCACCTGTTGGTCCGGAAGTCCTGGAAGGAGTGGACCCAGAGGTGGGCCTCTACACGTCCTTCACGATCCAAGACGGGCACGCCGAGAGAGTATGGACGAAACCGTCAGCCGACTCATCCCGGCCGGCCTGCGGAAGCAGCTCACCGACAGTATGGAGAAGTGGCCCGCGGCCGGCTATCAAGTGGCGTCCAGAATCTTCGCTGTGCACGATGCGTTTGAGGAAGAGCCGCCCGCCCCTGCGCCCTATCGTGACGAGGTCTAGGCACGTGTGTAGCAGGCAGGACAAACAGGCATAGCGGATGAGGGAGGTCAACAAAACATTCCGGAAGACGGCCGTCGCGCTCACCCTTTCAGCCGGGAGTGACACGGACACGCGGACTGCCGTCCAGGTCCGCTTACCTGTGAAGCTGGGAGCGGACGCAACGATTACCGACATCCACTTCCGTAATTACAGGGACCGGACAGGGGTCGCCTTCACCGGCTCACTCGCCTTTGTCGGTGTGTGCTGGGGCGCCCATGCACAAGACGCCACCGGAGTCCTGACGGGCAATTTCACCGCCGCCCCGATACTGCTGGCTGGTGCGGCATCCACCCCGTCGGACGGGTCCGAATACAAGATCAGCGGCCTCAACATCCCGATCAAAGCCGGGGCGGATTACCTCTTGTCCTACGCCTACACCTGCGCGGACCAGACCAACTGCGCGGGCGCAGGCGGAGGATGGACGAACGAGACCCCCGCGGACGTATCGGAGCAGAACGCAACACAGTACATCGTGGGGTCCTCTCCCCTGGACGTGTGGCTGGAAATCACGACCGCAGCGCCGATCATTGCCCACGTTGGGGAGTCGCACAGCGCGGGAGTGGGCAACGAGCTGCCCGTATATCAGTCGCCCCCAGCCCTACATGGGCGCGCCAACGGGTACATCCCGTTGATGTACGTCCAGTCCGGGTCGGCAATGAGTTCGTGGCTTTGGCCCAAGACGGTCAAGTACACAAAATGGGCGGGGCTCGACAAGCCTGACGCGATGCTGTTCGCCCTCGGCAAGAACGACATCTCCGAGACCACGACGACGGACGAGCTCCGCGCCAAGTTCGCGGCAGTCTACCCAACCATCACAGCGGCTACAAGCTCAAACATTTATCTGGCTACCGTCGTCCCCAATGTGGACGATTCCGATGCAATCGGCGCAACTCGTCGAGCCTGGAACGAAATCCTAATGACCGAACAACTCGGCAACGCGGTCATGGTGTTCGACCCGGCAAAGGCGCTGACAGCCAGCGGAGGGACGGGACTTGACCCCACATACGCCACGAGCGACAGCATCCACCTGAACAAGAGAGGATCGAGTGTCTACGCGGCATCGATATCCCAGCCGCTACGCGTCCACAACTAGCCATGGCATCCTTCACCCTTGACGGGACTAACTACGAGTACCTACGCCCCGACTCTGGCCACACCCCCGAGGATGCCCACTCGTGGACGTATGGCCAGTACCCGAAGGCCATGACCACACTTCCCCTGGTAGCCGGCACAGTGGACGTCTACGCCGTCGCCGAGCGGTGGAATCCCTCCCACATTCTGGTGTCCTGGCAAGACGACGAGCACCACGCACACTGGGCCTGGATCCCCGCGGGCAACGTCCGCCCCGTCACCGACTCCGAATGGGACATCGAAGAATACTGGCGGTGCCCTGAGGGCTTGCGGGGTGTCCGTGGGTCAACAGGCTACCGGGCTTCCTCCCTACCTAGATCCTAGGGAGGTTTTAGGGAGGGTGAGCCCCCGCGGGCCCCTTGATGTGACTGTAATTCTGCAGATCCTTACGGATGAGTGGTCAACAAAACTGCGGAACCCGACACGCCCGGGATCACGCAAAAACCCCGCTGTTCCGGGGGATTTGCAGAACGGCGGGGCTGCGTAACTTGGTGGGTCCTACCGGGATCGAACCGATGACATCCACGGTGTAAACGTGGCGCTCTACCAGCTGAGCTAAAGACCCAAACCGCGGTTTCCGCGCTTCCGCGCTTCAACCAACGAACAGTTACTGTACCGGATGAACCCGGCGGAGCGCCAATCGACCCGAGCGGTCCCGCAACGGCCCCGAGCGGCTCAGAGCTGCGGGAGCTCGTCGGCGAGCCAGGTGAGGGCTGCACTGACGCCGGCGTTGAGCTTGATCGTGGCGAGCTCGTCCCCGCGGGTCTGGCCCCGGTTGATGATCACCACGGGCTTTCCGTGCTTGGCCGCGTGACGGGCAAACCGCAGGCCGCTCATCACCGTCAGCGAGGAGCCAGCCACCAGGAGGGCGCTGGCCTCATCCACCATGGCGTAGGAGCGTTCCACCCGGTCTTTGGGCACGTTCTCACCGAAGTAGACGAAATCGGGCTTGAGGGTGCCGCCGCAGGCCGGGCAGTGGGCGACGATAAAACTCCCAATCAGGTCCTCGTCCTCGACCGTGGCGTCGGCGTCCGGAGCCATCTCAACCACACCGGCGGCCAGGGCCCGTTCCAGGAAGCCGGGGTTGAGCTCCGTCAGCACCCCCGCCAGCAGCGTCCGGCTGTACCGCCGGTGGCAGGCGAGGCAGACCACCTGGTCGAAACGGCCGTGAAGGTCCACCACGTTGACGCTGCCGGCATCCTGGTGCAGCCGGTCCACGTTCTGGGTGATGAGCCCGGTCAGCAGCCCGCGGTGCTCCAGCCGGGCGACGGCGGTGTGGCCGTCGTTGGGATCGGCCCGGCGCAGGTGGGACCAGCCGATGTGGTTGCGGGCCCAGTAGCGGCGGCGGTTCTCCGGCTCGCCGATGAATTCCTGGTAGGTCATGGGCGCCCGGGGCGCAGCGCCCGGTCCGCGGTAGTCGGGGATGCCGGAGTCGGTGCTCAGGCCGGCGCCGGTCAGCAGCGCGAACCGTTCCCCGGCCAGAATGCCGCGGATTTCCTGCAGGACCTCACGTTCGTCGCGGGCCGGCTCCGCGGCGGGGACCGGGGGCAGGCTGGCAAAGCCAGTCATGCCGATCCCGGGCCGCCGCGTCCTCACCGCGTCAGCCTGCGAGTCCCGCCAGGGCGGCGCGGTAGCCGGCGAACTCCCGGGCCTGACCGCGGGGGTTCACCACCACGTAACGCACGATGCCGCTCGCGTCGATGATGAAGGTTCCGCGCTTTGCCATCCCGCTTCCGGGATCGAACACCCCGTATTGTTCGGCGACGGCCCCATGCGGCCAGAAGTCGGCCAGCAGGTCGAAGGTGTAGCCTTCCTTGTCCGCGTAGGCCCGCTGGGCGAACTTGCTGTCCACTGAGATGCCCAGCACGACGGCCTCGGCATCCTCGAACAGCGCCAGGTTGTCCCGGATTTCACACAGCTCCCCCGTGCAGATGCCGGAGAAGGCGAACGGGAAGAACACGAGGGCAACGTTGCGTCCCCGGAGTTCGGAGAGCCTGACGGGTTCGCCGTACTGGTTCAGCAGTTCGAAGTCCGGGGCGGCCGCGCCGGCGACGGGGACGGTGTGCGTGCCGACTGCCTGGTCCGCGATCATGCGAACCGCTGCGGCTGGGGTCACTTGTTCTTCCGCGTGACCCGGGTGGCGCTCCAGTCCTTGGAGACGCCCGCAGAGGTGGTGTAGTGCAGGCCCGCGGTGGGTGCGGCATCCTGGATATCGGCGGGCGAGACGTAGCCCACCCGGCCGGATTTGGGGGTCAGCACCCAGATGACGCCGCCCTCAGCCAGCGTGGTCAGCGAGTCGACCAGGGTATCCACGAGGTCACCGTCCCCGGTCCGCCACCAAAGAATCACGGCATCGACTACCTCGTGGTCGTCCTCATCGAAGAGTTCCGAACCGGTGAGATCTTCGATGTCGTCGCGCAGATCGAAGTCGACGTCATCGTCATAACCGAATTCCTGAATCAGGTCTCCGGTTTTGAAACCCAGTTTTTCCGCCACATTTACCGAAGTGGCGGCGTCGGCCTCGCTCACGTGTTGCTCCTATGCTTGGTGTTTTCAATAGCTCTAGTGATTTCCATTACTCCAAGCCAACACCCTTTGCGCCTGCGCTTCAAGCTGTTGGCCCCGCGATCCGCCATATTCTGCGTCACACACGGCGATCCGAGCACCGCCGGGCGGCACATCGTCACACAACCAGTATGCCGGTCAAATACGACCGGACCCCCATGCGGGCGCTACGCATCCCCGAGCGGTCACAGCTAGAGTGGCTGATGACGACTACGCCCGCGAGGGCGAACACCCCGCTGACGCAGGCGGGCATAGTTGTGATTGGACCTTGCCCGGCGCACATGACCGGGCAGTTGTAACCGATACGTCGCACACGTCGCGTTCACGCCAGGCAGTCACCCTGCCGGAGCTGAGGGCGCCGATGAATGCGCTCAAAGAGAGGTTGGACGTGGCTGCAGGAGAAGAGACCTCCCATATCCTCAGCGGGTTGACTAACCAGCTGCCTGATCGTGATCCGGAAGAGACCGCCGAGTGGCTGGAGTCCCTGGATACGCTGATTCAGGATCAGGGCACCGAGCGTGCCCAGTACATAATGCGCAGCCTGCTCCAGCGGGCCGGCGCACAGTCCGTGGGCGTTCCGATGGTCACGACCACGGACTACGTGAACACGATCCCGGTGGACCAGGAAGCGGAGTTCCCCGGGGACGAGGAGATCGAGCGGAAGTACCGGGCGTGGCTGCGGTGGAACGCGGCGGTCATGGTGCACCGGGCGCAGCGGGCCGATATCGGCGTCGGCGGGCACATCTCGACCTATGCCGGGGCCGCGACCCTGTATGAGGTCGGGTTCAACCACTTCTTCCGCGGCAAGGACCACGCCGGCGGCGGGGACCAGGTCTTTTTCCAGGGCCATGCCTCCCCTGGCATGTACGCCCGGGCCTTCATGGAGGGCCGGCTGACCGAGGAGGATCTGGACGGGTTCCGGCAGGAGAAGTCCAAGGAAGGCCATGCCCTCTCCTCCTACCCGCACCCGCGGCTGATGCCTCAGTTCTGGGAGTTCCCCACGGTCTCGATGGGCATCGGGCCGATGAACGCGATCTACCAGGCCCAGTCCAACCGGTACCTGCAGAACCGCGGCATCAAGGACACCTCCGACCAGCAGGTCTGGGCGTTTTTGGGCGACGGGGAAATGGACGAGCCCGAGTCCCGCGGCCTGCTCCAGCTCGCCGCGAACGACAAGCTGGACAACCTCAACTTCGTGATCAACTGCAACCTCCAGCGCCTTGACGGGCCCGTGCGCGGCAACGGCAAGATCATGCAGGAACTCGAGGCGTTCTTCCGCGGCGCGGGCTGGAACGTCATCAAGGTCGTCTGGGGCCGGGAATGGGATGACCTGCTGGCCAAGGACGAAGACGGCTCGCTCGTGAAGATCATGAACGAAACCGTCGACGGGGACTACCAGACCTACAAGGCAGAGTCCGGCGCGTTCGTCCGCGAGCACTTCTTCGGGCAGACCCCGCAGACCAAGGAAATGGTCCAGGACCTCACGGACGACCAGATCTGGAACCTCAAGCGCGGCGGCCACGACTACAACAAGGTCTACGCCGCGTACAAGGCCGCGACCGAGTTCAAGGGCAAACCCACCGTCATCCTGGCCCACACGGTCAAGGGCTACGGCCTGGGCACCCACTTCGAGGGCCGCAACGCCACGCACCAGATGAAGAAGCTCACCCTCGCGGACCTGAAAGCTTTCCGCGACCACCTGCGCATCCCCATCACCGACGACCAGCTCGAAGCGGACCTCTACCGGCCCCCGTACTACCACCCCGGCATGGACTCCCCCGAGATCCAGTACCTCATGGAACGCCGCCGCGCCCTCGGCGGCTTCGTCCCCGAACGCCGCTCCAAGCACACCGACGTCACCCTCCCGGGCGACAAGGTCTACGAGGTGGCGAACCGCGGGTCCGGCAAGCAGTTGGCGGCCACCACCATGGCCTTCGTGCGCCTGCTCAAGGACCTCATGCGGGACAAGGAATTCGGGCAGCGGATCGTTCCGATCATCCCGGACGAGGCCCGCACCTTCGGCATGGACGCGTTCTTCCCGACGGCGAAGATCTACAATCCCAACGGCCAGAACTACCTGTCCGTGGACCGCGAGCTCGTCCTGGCCTACAAGGAGTCCATCTCCGGCCAGATCGTGCACGCCGGCATCAACGAGGCCGGTTCGGTGGCGGCGTTCACCGCCGCGGGCACGTCCTACTCCACGCACGGCGAACCGCTGATCCCGATCTATGTCTTCTACTCGATGTTCGGTTTCCAGCGCACGGGAGATTCCTTCTGGGCCGCCGCGGACCAGATGACCCGCGGGTTCATCATCGGCGCCACCGCCGGCCGCACCACCCTGACCGGCGAGGGCCTGCAGCACGCCGACGGGCACTCCCCGATCCTGGCTGCAACCAACCCGGCGGTCGTCACGTACGACCCGGCCTACGGCTATGAGATCGGCGTCATCATGCGTGACGGCCTCAACCGCATGTATGGTCCGGGCCTGGCGGATAACGACCCGTCGCGGAACGTGATGTACTACATCACCGTCTACAACGAGCCGATTTCCCAGCCGCCGGCACCGGCGGAACTGGACGTCGAGGGCATCATTAAGGGCATCTACCTGCTGGCGCCGGCCAAGATTGACGGCCCGCGCACGCAGATCCTTGCCTCCGGTGTGTCCGTCCCCTGGGCCCTCGAAGCCCAGCGGGTCCTCGCCGAGGACTGGGGCGTCTCCGCCGACGTCTGGTCCGTGACGTCCTGGACCGAGCTGCGCCGCGACGCCATGGCGGCTGAGGAAGAGGCGTTCCTCAACCCCGGACAGCCTGCCCGTGTCCCGTTCGTCACCGAGCAGCTCGCCGGCGCGACCGGTCCGATCGTGGCCGTCACCGACTACATGAAGGCTGTCCCGGACCAGATCCGCCAGTTCCTGCCGAACGAGTTCGCCTCGCTCGGTGCTGACGGCTTCGGTTTCTCCGACACCCGCGCCGCAGCGCGCCGCTTCTTCAAGAACGACATCCACTCCGTGGTTGTCCGTTCGCTGCAGATGCTGGCCCGCCGCGGCGAGGTGGATGCCCAGGCCCCGGCCCAGGCGATCGAGAAGTACCGCCTGCACAACGTCAACGCCGGCACCACCGGCAACGCGGGCGGCGACTCCTAGAGTCATCCCGGCGAATACGACGGCGGTCCCCACCGAGTGGCGGGGGCCGCCGTCGGCGATTAATCCCTGCGGCAGTTCCGGTGCCGGACGCCGGTCCGCCCGCGGCGCCGCACGGACCATGGCCGCAGGGCCCCAGGGCCCCAGGGCCGCAGTGTGATCCAGCATTGTGATCCAGCACAAAGCGTCTTGTAGCCTTTGCACAAATGGAGCTGGGGCGGCAGGCCCCGTATGCTCGATGCATGGCCGAGCCGATCACCACTCCCGCAAAACGCAAGCCCACCTCGAGGGCGATGCCTGCGGAAAAGGTTGAGACGCTCAAGAAACTACGGGCGAGCGTCGGCCAGCTCTCCACGACGACGCTGCGCCAGCTCGAGAAATCCCTGCCGTGGTACGGCCGGCTGAACTCTGACGAGCGCTCGGCCCTGGGCCTGGTGGCCCAGAACGGCATCGCCGCCTTCGTCAGCTGGTACGAGCGCCCCAGCTCGCCGTCGTGGATCCTGTCCGACGTTTTCGGCACCGCCCCGACCGAGCTCACCCGCTCCATCAGCCTGCAAAAGGCTCTCCAGCTGATCCGGATCGTCGTGGAAGTGGTGGAGGACCAGGTGCCCGTGATCGCTCCGCAGGCGGACCAGGGCGCACTGCGCGAGGCCGTGTTGCGCTACTCCCGGGAGGTGGCCTTCGCCGCCGCCGACGTCTACGCCCGCGCTGCCGAAACCCGCGGTTCATGGGACACCCGGCTGGAGGCGCTCATTGTGGACGCCATCCTGCGCGGCGAAAACACCGATGCCCTGCGGTCCCGGATTGCCGCCCTGGGGTGGAAGGCGCAGGAGCGCTTCACCGTCATGGTCGGCAATTCGCCGTCGGAACCGAACGCCAGCTACGTCAGCGATCTGCGCCGCACGGCCGGGCGGTTCGCCGAAGACGCCCTCGTCGGGATCCAGGGCGACCGGCTCATCCTTATCCTCGGCGGGCTCCACGACCGTGAAACCGCCTACCTGAAGCTGGCCGAGCTCTTCGCCCCGGGCCCGGTGGTCTACGGCGCCGAAGCGGGTTCCCTGCTGGAGGCCAGCGGCTCCGCCCAGTCCGCGTTCGCCGGGCTGACCGCCGCCCGTGCCTGGCCCGCCGCGCCGCGCCCGGTCGCGGCCGATGACCTCCTTCCGGAGCGGGTGATCTCCGGTGACGACGCCGCCCGGCGCTCCCTCGTCAAGAACATCTACCGGCCCCTGCTCGCGGCCTCGAACGGCCTGGTGGAGACCCTCGGCACCTACCTCGAACTGGGCCATTCGCTCGAGGCCACGGCCCGCGAACTCTTCGTCCATGCCAACACCGTGCGCTACCGGCTCAAGCGCGTCTGTGACGTCACGGGCTGGGATCCGTTGTTGCCGCGGGAGGCCTTTGTGCTCCAGACAGCCCTCGTCGTCGGCCGGCTTGCGGCACCGCCGAAGCCCGCCACAGAACGGCAGCCGACGCGGAATAGCCCCTGAGAAGTTGTAGACTTCCTACAAAGTGACCCTGTGAGCTTGGTGCATGAATGCACCGATAATCTCGCCGTAGTTTGGAAAGCTGGATACGTGCTTGCAATCGTCTGCCCTGGACAGGGCTCCCAGACCCCTGGTTTTCTCGCCCCCTGGCTGGAACTGCCTCCCGTCGCAGGCCACCTGGCCTCCCTCAGCGAAATTGCAGGCATCGACCTCACCGCCCACGGAACGACCTCCAATGAGGAGACCATCAAGGACACCGCGGTTGCGCAGCCACTGATCGTGGCGGCCGGACTGGTGGCCGCGTCGTCCCTGTTCGACGTCGAGCTCGGCACCCTGCCGGTCATCCTCGCCGGCCACTCCGTCGGCGAAATCACGGCCTCCGCCCTGGCCGGTGTACTGACGGAAAACGAAGCCATGGCCTTCGTCCGTGAACGCGCCAACAGCATGGCGGCTGCCGCCGCGGCCACCCCGACCGGCATGAGCGCCGTGGTCGGCGGCGACCCGGCCGAGGTCCTGGCCGCTATCGAGGCCTGCGGTGCCACGGCAGCCAACGTCAACGGCGCCGGCCAGACCGTCGCGGCCGGGACCCTGGACCAGCTCCGGGCCCTTGCGGAGGACCCTCCGGCCAAAGCGCGGGTCATCCCGCTGAAGGTGGCCGGTGCGTTCCACACCCGGCACATGTCCCCCGCCGTCGCGGCGCTGCAGGCCCTCCTGCCCACGCTGCACCCGCGGAACCCGCAGGTCCCCCTGCTCTCCAACTTCGACGGCGCGGAAGTCACCGATGGTGCCGCCGCCGTCGAGAGCCTGATCGCCCAGGTGTCCCGCCCGGTCCGCTGGGACCTCTGCATGGAATCGCTCGTGAAACGCGGCGTGACCGGCGTGATTGAACTGGCTCCGGCCGGGACGCTTGCCGGGCTCGCCAAGCGCGGCATGCCTGGGGTAAAGACCGTGACCGTCAAGACCCCGGATGACCTGTCCGCCGCCCTGGCCCTATTCGCAGAACTGGAAGGACAGGCATGAGCGTGCCCACGTTGAAGCAGGCCCCCCTGCACGAGAACACCCGAATCATGGGGGTCGGCGCATACCGGCCCACCGTGATCGTCACCAACGATGACGTCTGCCAGTGGATCGACTCCTCCGACGAGTGGATCCGCCAGCGCACCGGCATCATCACCCGCCACCGCGCCCCCGCCGACATCAGCGTGATCGACATGGCCGAGGGCGCTGCCCGCGAGGCCCTGCAGAAGGCCGGCATCGAGGCCTCCCAGCTCGGCGCCGTCATTGTCTCCACCGTGACGCACCCCTACGCGACGCCATCCGCCGCCGCGAGCCTCGCCGACCGTCTCGGCGCGACGCCGGCGCCGGCCTTTGACATCTCCGCCGCGTGCGCCGGGTACTGCTACGGCATCGCCCAGGCCGACGCGCTTGTCCGCTCCGGCGCGGCCAACTACGTCCTGGTGGTCGGAGCCGAAAAGCTCTCGGACGTCATCGACAACACCGAGCGCACCATCTCTTTCCTCCTTGGCGACGGCGCGGGCGCCGTCGTGATCGGCCCCTCCGACACCCCGGGCATCGGCCCGTCGGTGTGGGGCTCGGACGGCAGCAAATGGAACGCGATCGGCATGACCGGCTCCATGCTGGACCTCCGCGAGCTCGCCACGGCGGGCAGGCAGCCCGGTGCCCTGAGCGCGGAGGAAGCTGCCGTCACCGATGCCGCACTCTGGCCGACACTGCGCCAGGACGGCCAGACGGTGTTCCGCTGGGCGGTCTGGGAGATGGCCAAGGTGGCCCAGCAGGCGCTGGACGCCGCCGGCATCAGCGCCGATGACCTCGCGGCCTTCATCCCGCACCAGGCGAACATGCGGATCATCGATGACATGGCCAAGAAGCTGAAACTGCCGGAGACCGTCATCGTTGCGCGGGACATCGCCGACGCCGGCAACACCTCCGCAGCGTCCATCCCCCTCGCCACCCACCGCCTGCTGCAGGAAAACCCGCAGCTCAGCGGCGGGCTTGCACTGCAGATCGGCTTCGGTGCCGGACTGGTCTACGGTGCCCAGGTGATCGTGCTTCCGTAGGCGTTCGCGGCTTTTCCGTCTTTCCCCAGCTTTAAATCCCACAGCAAACCGAACCCTCGGTTTGAGCCATTTCCGCCCGAAGCTGCCGGCACACCGGCTGCCCACGGCAATAACAAGTAAAGGAGCCATCATGGCTAGCAACGAAGAGATCCTGGCCGGCCTGGCTGAAATCGTCAACGAAGAGACCGGCCTGGCCACCGAGGCCGTCGAAATGGACAAGTCCTTCACCGACGACCTGGATATCGACTCCATCTCGATGATGACGATCGTCGTCAACGCCGAAGAGAAGTTCGGCGTGCGCATCCCGGACGAAGAGGTCAAGAACCTCAAGACCGTCGGCGACGCCGTCAGCTTCATCTCCAGCGCACAGGCCTAATATCGGTCCCGGCCGGTCCGGGGGCGCAACAGCACCCCCGGACCGCGCCATTTGCGGCACCATCCAGCGCACCACCTAAATTTTTCTAACGCAGGCCCCGGCAACCTTTCCCAAGTCCCGGTACGGCAGGCGCACCGACAGAGAGTGATCCCATGGCACGCAAAGTAGTCATTACCGGTCTGGGTGCCACCACACCCATCGGCGGCGATGTCCCCACAATGTGGAAGAACGCGCTGAAGGGCGTCTCCGGAGCTCATACGCTCGAGGACGATTGGGTGGCCAAGTACGAACTGCCCGTCCACTTTGCCGCCCGCGCTTCCACCCCCGCGACCGAGGTCCTGAGCCGGGTCGAAGCCAAGCGCATGGACCCGTCCACGCAGTTCGCCGTTGTCGCCTCCCGCGAGGCCTGGGCCGACGCCGGCATCACCGAGGTGGACCACGACCGTCTGGCCGTGGCCTTCGCCACCGGCATCGGCGGCGTCTGGACCCTCCTGGACGCCTGGGACACGCTGCGCGAAAAGGGCCCCCGCCGCGTCCTGCCCATGACCGTGCCCATGCTGATGCCCAACGGCCCGGCTGCGGCGGTCAGCCTTGACCTGGGCGCCCGCGCCGGTGCCCACACCCCCGTGTCCGCCTGCGCGTCCGGCACCGAGGCCGTTCACATGGGCCTGGACCTGATCCGCTCCGGCAAGGCCGACGTCGTCGTCTGCGGCGGCGCCGAAGCCGCCATCCACCCGATGCCGATCGCCGCGTTCGCCTCCATGCAGGCACTCTCGCGCCGCAACGACGATCCCGAGCACGCCTCGCGCCCCTACGACCTTGGCCGCGACGGCTTCGTCATGGGCGAAGGCGCCGGTGCCCTGGTACTGGAGGCCGAGGAGCACGCCCTGGCCCGCGGCGCCCGGATCTACGCCGAACTGGCCGGCACCTCGGTCACCGCCGACGCCTACCACATCACCGCCCCGGACCCCCAGGGCCTCGGCGCCACGCGGGCGCTGAAGGCTGCCATGTTCGACGGCCGGATCCAGCCGGAAGACGTGGTGCATGTCAACGCGCACGCCACCTCCACTCCGGTCGGCGACAAGCCCGAGTACGCGGCCCTGAAGGCCGCCCTGGGCAAGCAGCTGGACAGCGTCGCGGTCTCGGCGACGAAGTCGCAGATGGGGCACCTGCTGGGCGCCTCCGGTGCGGTGGAAGCCGTACTGACCGTCATGGCCATCTACGACCGCAAGGTGCCGGTGACCATCAACCTTGAAAACCAGGATCCGGAGATCCCGCTCGACGTCGTCACGACGGCCCGTGACCTGCCGTCCGGCAGCATTGCGGCCCTGAGCAACTCCTTCGGCTTTGGCGGCCACAACGCCGTGATCGCGGTGCGGAGCATCTAGCTCCAATTGCCCTCAGCACGCCGGGATGACCGATGGCGGCAATGTTCCTTGTGAACATTGCCGCCATCCGTCGTTTGGCGCTGCTATGGAGGGTGGTTGCGGCGGGACCTGCGGTCCAGCAGACCCAGTGTTCTTGCCGACCTGGCGGGCTAGCCGACCTGGCAGGCTAGCCGCCTGGCGGGCTAGCCGACCTGGTGGAGCCACCGCACCGGCGCGCCTTCGGCGGCGTGCCGGAAGGGCTCGAGTTCCTCGTCCCACGCCTCACCGAGGGCCAGGGAGAGCTCATGGTAGACCGCCGACGGGTCGCCGGCGCCGGATTCGTAGGCGTAACGGATGCGGTCCTCGGAAACCATGATGTTGCCGTGCACGTCCGTGACGGCGTGGAAAATTCCCAGCTCCGGCGTATGCGACCAGCGGCCGCCGTCCACGCCCTGGCTGGGCTCTTCCGTGACCTCGTAGCGCAGGTGCGCCCAGCCCCGGAGGGCAGACGCCAATTGAGCCCCCGTGCCCGGGTTTCCGGTCCACGACAGCTCGGCCCGGAACATTCCGGGCGCAGCCGGCTGAGCAGTCCACTCAAGGTCCGTCCGCTTGTCCACAACAGAACCTATGGCCCACTCAACGTGGGGGCACAGGGCAGTTGGGGCCGAGTGAACGAACAACACACCGCGGGTCAGTGCAACAGACATTCCATCCTCCATAGCTGTAGGTACGTCTTCCCCAACGACCTCTGCCTGGATGTCTGTCTGTTGCGCGGGTCCGCCGTGAGACGGGTGGTCCTTGCCAGACTATTAAGCTATTGCCCGGTTCCTGGGTGGTACTTGATGCTCAAGAGCTTCAAGCGACACTTGAAAGTTGCCGGGCGTGACTCCCATTCTGCCGTACGCCTCCGCATTACGCCAGTGTAATTCGGCGCGTCTTTCCCGCCGCGCCGCGCCGCGTGCCATCGGGGGCCGTTTCCGGCGACAGGCCCGGCGCGAAGCACCGGGCTCAGGCCCGGGGATGGGCCTGCTGGTAGCTCTGCCGGAGCCTCTCAACGGAGACATGGGTGTAGATCTGGGTGGTGGCCAGACTGCTGTGGCCCAGGATTTCCTGCACAGCCCGGAGGTCGGCCCCGCCGTCGAGCAGGTGCGTGGCGGCGGAGTGCCGCAGGGAGTGCGGACCGGTGGCTGCGGTGTCCCCCAGGGCTTCCAAGAGATCGTGGACGACACTGCGGACCTGCCGCTGGTCCACGCGTCTGCCGCGGGCACCGAGGAAAAGTGCCGGGCCGGAGGTGTCTGTGGCGAGGGCGGGCCGGCCCCGGCGCAGCCAGTCGTCCACGGCGAGCGCCGCGGGCAGGCCATAGGGCACCGTGCGTTCCTTGTTGCCCTTGCCGAGCACCCGCAGGGTCCGGCGGTCCGGATCGAGGTCGTCCACGTCGAGGCCGGCCAGCTCGCCGACCCGGATCCCGGTGGCGTACAGCAGCTCCACCATCGCGCGGTCCCGCAGCGGCAGGGGGCCGCCCTCGGCGGCCGCGGTTTCCGCACCTTCGACGAGCCGGAGGACCTGCTGCTGATGCAGCACGCCGGGCAGGGACTTCTCCCGCTTGGGCCCCTTCAGCCGCAGGGCGGGGTCCGTTTCGATCAGTTCCTCGCGGATGGCCCAGGCGGTGAAGGCCCTGGCCGTGGCGGAGCGGCGGGCCAGCGTGGCGCGGGACATCCCGGCTTCGCTCTGCGCGCCGAGCCAGCGCCGCAGGGTGCCGAGTTCCAGCCCGGCGAGGTCTTCCACCCCTTCGGAGTCCGCATACTCAAGGAGGCTTCCGACGTCGGAGAGGTAGGCTCGCACCGTGTGGACCGAACGCCCGCGTTCCGCCTCCAGGTAGCGGCCGAAACCCTGGGCGGCCGTGGCCAGTGCGGCGGGGATATGCGGTGTGGACACCCCCTTACTCTCGCAGGAATCGCCCGGCGGTCAAGGAGCCCGGCGGCGAGCCGCGGGTCCGGTGCCGGCCTGGGACCTGCCGCCGCCCGACGGCGACGGAAGCCGGCTGCCGTTCAGCCCGCCGTGCCGGACCGCTTCCAGCCGCCGCGGTGCGACTCGGCCAGACCCAGCAGCCCGAGCCTGCCCAGGCCCGCGCGGACCGAATTCGCGGACAGGCCCGCGACGGCGGTGAGCTTTTCGACCGAGGTGGTGGACCGCAGCGGCAGGGCATCCAGCAAGATGAGGTCCTCCAGGGCCAGCCCATCCTGGACTGCCGCCCTGCCGGTCTTGACCTCGGGCAGTGATTCGCCGCTGGGCGAGGCGAGCTCCGCGACTTCCCCGGCATCGGTGACGCACACCGCCCCGCCTTCCCGGAGCAACCGGTGGCAACCCGCGGAGTTGGCGCTGTGCACCGACCCAGGCACAGCGCCGACGGCCCGGCCCAGCGTTTCCGCATGGTGCGCCGTGTTCAGCGCGCCCGATCTCCACCGGGCCTCCACAACGACCGTGACGGACGCCAGCGCAGCGATGAGCCGGTTGCGCTGCAGGAACCGGTACCGCGTCGGCGCGGAACCCGGCGGGACCTCGGCCAGGACCGCGCCTTGGTTCGCGACGGTCCTCAGCAGCTCCTCATTGCCGGAGGGGTAGAAACGGTCCACTCCCCCAGCCATCACGGCGATGGTGGGCAGGGTGCCCGACGAACCGCCGGCTAGAGCTGCCCGGTGCGCGTGCGCATCGATCCCGTAGGCGCCGCCCGAGATGATCGTGAAACCCCGCTGCGCCAGCGAATAGGCGAGGTCCCCGGTGACGGAGGCGCCATAGGAGGTGCTGTCCCTGGAGCCGACAAGCGCAATGGATCTGGCGGGTGCAGGCAGCTCCTGCTCGATGCCGCGCCACCACAGGCAGATCGGTTCCTGGAGTCCGAGGTCGGCCAGCTGCCGGGGCCATAGTTCGTCCGAAGGGATGATCATGCGGCCTCCGAGCCGCTGCACGGTGGCAAGGTCCCGGGCCGGCGCCAGATCAGGGACCCGCGGTGCCCAGCGCTGCAGGGCTGTCGCCAGGCCCGTCCAGCCGCTGCCCGAGCTGTTCTCGTCCAGCAGCCGGAAGATCTCCCGCTCCAGCTCCGCTCCTGCGGCCAGCTGACCGGTGGCAATCTTCAGCGCTTCCTCCGCTCCGGCGATTTGGACGAGTGCGAGTCCGGCAGCGTCCTGCGGTTCGAACAGCCGGGACAACGCCGCCCGGGCTGTCCGTTCGCTCTCTGTCATGGTGTTGTCCTTTCGCAGGCTGGTGGCCAGGGATTGCGCCGCACTCTCGCGCGCGGCGCCGGCGGAACGTTCTGCTACGCGGCGGCGGCTGCCTGCCGCAGGTTGAGGGCCAGTCCCACATCGTCCGGCTCCGGGACGTCCCGCAGGGCCAGGTCCGCCACGGTCCAGGCAAGGCGCAGTACGCGGTCGTAGCCGCGGGCCGTCAGCACGCCGCGTTCCATGGCGTGGTCCAGAATTCGGGTGGTGGGGGCGCCGAGCCGCAGGGCACCCCGGAGGACGCGCACCGGGACCTGGGCGTTGGTTTCCATGCCGAAGGGAAGCAGCCGGTTGAGCTGGCGTGTCCGTGCGGCGTGGACGCGCGCCGCGATGGTGGCGGTGTCCTCCTCTGCCCCGGGTACTCCAAAGTCGGCCAGCGACACCCGCTCCACCTGCAGCTGGATGTCGACCCTGTCCAGCAACGGCCCGGACAGGCGGGCCAGATACCGGCGGCGCATGGTCGGGGTGCAGACGCAGTCGATGCCCTTGCCCGTGGCCCTGCCGCAGGGGCACGGGTTGGCCGCGAGCACGAGCTGGAAGCGGGCAGGGTACGCCGCTGTTCCTGCGGCCCTGTGCAGCACGAGCTCCCCGCTCTCCAGCGGCTGCCGGAGCGCATCCAGGACCCGGCGCTCATATTCCGGGGCCTCGTCGAGGAACAGCACCCCGCGATGCGCCCGGGATGCGGCCCCGGGCCTCGGCAGCCCTGAACCGCCTCCGATGATGGCCGCCGGAGTGGCCGTGTGATGCGGGTTCTCGTACGGGGGCCTGCGCACAAGCCGCAGCGAGGTTGAGGTCAGCGAGCAGAGTGAATGGATGGCCGTCACTTCCATGGCCTCGGCGTCACCGAGGTCCGGCAGGAGCCCGGGCAGCCGTTCGGCCAGCATCGTTTTTCCCGCGCCCGGAGGACCTGTCAGCAACAAGTGGTGGGCGCCGGCGGCGGCGACTTCCAGTGCCCGCCGGGCGTCCCCCTGCCCGGAGACGTCGCGCATGTCCGGCGGCGAAAGGGGCAACGTCTCAGTGCCGTCCCCCGGTTCGCCCAGGTCAGGGGCGGGGTCGAAGTCGAGCGCCAGGTCCCGCGGATCTGCGCCGAAATCGAAGGCCAGGCGGGCCAGCGTGGTGTATCCCTGCACGCGGGCGCCGGGGACGAGTCCGGCTTCAGCGGCGTTGGCCTGCGCCACGACGACGTCGGCGTAGCCCGACCGTACCGCAGCCATGACGGCGGGGAGGACTCCGCGGACGGGCCGGAGCCTGCCGTCCAGGCCCAGTTCGGCAATGAAGACAGTCCGGCCGGTGGACCGCACATCGTTGGAGGCCAGCAGTGCTGCCATGGCAATGGCCAGATCGAAGCCGGAGCCGCGTTTGGGCAACGACGCCGGGATGAGGTTGGCCGTGATCTTCCGGCGGCTCAGTGGAATCCCGGAATTCTGGGCGGCCGAGCGGATCCGTTCCTTGGCCTCGTTGAGCGAAGCATCAGGAAGCCCCAGAATAATGAAGGCCGGCAGCGTCTGGCCGATATCGGCCTCCACCTCGACGATGTAGCCGTTCAGGCCCACAAGGGCTACCGCGTAGGTCCGGCCGAGTGCCACCTACCCGACTCCTTTGAGGTGTTCCACGGCGGGGTCGCCGATGCCGTCGTCGAGCACGGCGATAACGTCGACCCGGCGCAGCGGCACGCGTAGCCCATGGCCACGGCACCACGCGGAGGCCAGCCGGTGAAGCCGGGCCAGCTTGTCCGCACCGACGGCTTCGAACGGATGCCCGTACTCGAGGGACCTGCGTGTCTTGACTTCGGCGATGACCAGGATGTCGCCGTCGAGCGCCACGATGTCGATTTCACCCTCGGGACACCGCCAGTTGCGGTCCACGATCCGCATGCCCTGGGCCTTAAGGTAAACGGCCGCGAGTTCCTCCCCGCGCCTGCCAAGCACGTCTTTAGCTCTCATGAACCCAGAGTGCGCTCCCGCGAGGAGACGACACACTAGGCAAATCCTCTATGTGGAAATCTCCGAAGAACGATGCACAGCTGAGACCGCGCTGAAGGATTCCCAATCCGCCGGTATGGATGATGTGACCGGCGTAAGCGGCGCTCCAAGCGGGGGCCCAGGCGCGACCGCAGATGCGATCAGGAGTGCCGAGGTAATTTGTGGCTACGCAAACGTATCTCTAAGCTTGCGACGGACGAGTAATCAGTCGAGGGCTGCCGAAAATATACCCAGCACCCCGATCCCGAATTCTTACTGAGCCGGCTTGCCGCTCCGGTGTCACATTGGACGATCCCAAATCCGCATGACCGACAGAAAGCAGCAACGTGCTAATAGTGGACTTGACCCACATAACCCCAGACACCAATAAACGGCATGTGCTGCGACTTAAGAACCGCGTGACTTCGGAAAGTCGGATTGTCAAGGCGAAGACTGGCAGCCAATTCGAGGTTTCCGACAACGAATTGCCCGGTCCGATGCAGCAAACTGTCGCCTGGGTTGACGAGATTGGAGCCACTGGAGCGGCCAACACCATCACACCCCGCGTGCGCTTGGACACCCTTAAGCATGTGGCTCAAGTTGAGCGATGGATACGGCAGCCCACTCAGCCGGCGACCCGGGCGGAAGCCTTAGCCATGTTGGAGACTCTCATGACCTGGGAGTATTTTGGCGACTCCGAGTGGCGAAGCAGGATCACCCGCATTGTCAACGACGTTCTTCGGACCCTTCGGCGAGTACGGCACATACCTGCGAACAGCCGATTGGCTCTCCTTTGCGAACATTTCGCTGAGAGAAACACCTATTCAGACTCGGTACCGGGCAATGTGATGGCAAGTCTCACCGCGATAGCGGAGTTGCACTCGGTGCTTGAGCGACACGGAGCCGCCACTCAGAAGTCGGTAACTCACGTCTCGTTGGACTCCTCCACTTCGATCCCCGAAGCTCTGCGGAATGCCTTGCTCAACCTCATCGACACCTCCGTTGCCTTCAATATTCCGGGCACTTCATCGCGGCTACATCGTGGTCAGGTCCTGAGCGTTTTGGAAGGAAGGGCGTCGGCACTAGGAGAGTTTCGCGCAGCGCTGTCATCCGGGCGCGGCCTCGTGAAGTCCATGTACCTTGATATGGGCAGCCTGACATACGGTACCCCGGAAATAAGTGCCGGGTTCAGTGGCGTTGACGTTACTTGGCATGGCACCGACATCTCCAAGACTGCTGCGGGGACAATCCTTTACTCGGCAAACGTAGAATTTCTCCGCCGCTACATGACTCGCATCCTGTTCTACGCTGCGGCTGAACCGGATCTCCACCTTCACTTCCACCTTGTTGCATCCGAGTCCGAGGCATCGGATTTCATCTCAGAAGCTAGCGAGCTCGCGCAGAGCATCCATGGCTTCAGCCATCGAGCGTCGAAGCCGTCCACCATTTCTTGGTCGTCTTCCCGACTTCCCGCAGGAGTGGGCAATCCCATCACGTACTTTGCTTGCGCACGATACCTAGTAGCAGAACAAGTCATGGACAGGTTCGGATCTGATGTGTGGATTCAGGACGTCGATCTCTACCCCACTTCGCCAATATTCCAAGCGTACGAAACTCTTGTTGAGTTCGACGTTGCCCTCGTCGCCTCCTCCGGAATCAACGTACTTGCTCCGTGGCGCCGGTACATGGCTGGCAACGTGTATATTTCTCGCTCCGATAATGGACGCACGTTCGCCCACAATGCTGCGAGCTACATATCTTCGTTCCTCAAGGAAACTGATTCCTGGATGCTGGACCAAAACGCACTGGACTGGGCCGTTGAACAATCCCCGGCGGAAACCTCCATCGTCAACATGGGGACACTAAACATCCAGCTGACTCAGTCGACAATGAATGGCGCTATCGAGTCGTAGCACGCCGCGGTGGTCTCTTCAGCGCAACGCATCTGCCGTCTCTATCAGTGCCCAAGGTCCCCGGCCTTGGGCAGGGCGAGTTCCTCGCTGCGCGGGAGCTCTTCGACGTTGACGTCCTTGAAGGTGATCACGCGGACGCTCTTGACGAAGCGGGCGGAGCGGTAGACATCCCAGACCCAGGCGTCCTGCAGCGTCAGATCGAAGTAGACCTCGCCGTCGGCGCTGCGGGCCTGCAGGTCAACGTGGTTGGCCAGATAGAAACGCCGTTCGGTCTCGACCACATAGCTGAACAGCCCGACAACGTCACGGTATTCGCGGTAGAGCTGCAGCTCCATGTCGGTCTCATAGTTTTCAAGGTCCTCGGCACTCATGGTTCCATCTTGCACCATCCGGCGAGCCCCGTGCGCCACAGTCCGTCCCGCGCCACCCCTGGCCCTGTCGCCGTCCGGGGGAACCGTGCGGTCGTCAGTCCGCGAGCAGCCTCCAGCTCACGCGGTGATACGGCGTGGGCCCGGCGGCGCGGAGCGCCTGCTTGTGCGTGGCGGTGCCGTAGCCCTTGTTCTCGTCCCAGCCGAAGGCGGGGTGTTCGTGGTGCAAAACGCGCATCATGCCATCGCGCTCCACCTTGGCCAGGATGGAGGCCGCGGCGACGCTCAGGCACTGCATGTCGGCCTTGACCAGCGTGTGCACCGGCGCGTCGCAGCCGGGCTCCGCGGGGCCGCCGTCGAACAGGGACGGCTGGGTTTCGGGCGACAGCCAGTTGTGGCTGCCGTCCAGCAGCACGACGTCCGGGATCACCCCGGCAGCCAGGACCGCAAGCCAGGCGCGGGTTCCGGCGAGCCGGAGCGCGGCGACGATGCCGAGGGCGTCGATCTCGTTTGCTGAGGCATGCCCGACGGCGGACGCCACACTCCAGCTCCGGACCAGCGGCACCAGGCGTTCGCGGTGCGCCACTTTGAGCAGCTTGCTGTCCCGCACATCGGCGAGCAGCTTCTGCTGCTGGAGGTCCACAACGGCGATACCCACGCTGACGGGACCGGCGAGGGCGCCGCGGCCCACCTCGTCGACGCCGGCCAGCAGCCGGGCGCCGGAGCTGCGGAAGCGCCGTTCGTAGTCGAGTGTGGGGGCTTCGGACATGCGATCAGCAGCTACTTTCCGGCCGGGTCAGGCACGTCGCGGAAGACGTCCGGGTAGTTGTCGAGGGCGGTGATGCGGTTCAGCGGCCAGGCAATGACGGCGGCCTTGCCCTCGATGTCGGCGATGTCAACGAAGCCGCCGTTGCTGTCCGTGTGGGCGCGCGAATCGGCGGAATGGTTCCGGTTGTCACCCATGACCCAGACTTTCCCCTCGGGGACCACGACGTCGAAGTCGCGGATCTGGGGTACTTCGGCGGGGTTGATGTAGGGCTCGTCCACGGATGTGCCGTTGACCATGACCCTGCCGCCGGTGTCGCAGCAGGCCACGTGGTCCCCCGGCAGGCCCACGACGCGCTTAACGAGGTGCTGCTGCGAGTTATCCGGCAGCAGGCCGATGAACGTCAGCCCGTCCTGTACCCAGGTGAAGGGGCCCGTTTCCTTCTCCGCCATGGGAACCAGCCAGCCCTGGGTGTCCCGGAACACAACGACGTCGCCGTGCTCCAGGGCGAACGGCTCGGGGACCAGGAGGTTCACAAAGATGCGGTCGTTCACGTCCAGGGTGTTGACCATGGACTCCGAGGGGATGTAGAACGCGCGGAACAGGAAGGTTTTGATCAGGAACGACAGCACGATGGCGACCAGCACCACGGTGGCCACTTCCTTCGCCCAGAGGAACAGCGGGCTGTGCCGCTCCCGGGCCTGCGCCCGGCGCGCACGCTTCGACGCGGTTCCCGCGTGGGCCGGACCGCCTGTGAACCCACGATCCGCGCGGACGTCAGGCACGGCCGGGTGCTCCGCGGCGGGGACCGCTGAGGAGGCGACCCGGGGCTGGTCCTGCCCCTGCGGATCTGGAGTCCGGGGTCCGGTCTCGGGCATTTACTGTCCGTTCTTCGCTGTTGTCATGGCGGCCTCCGCGGGCCGTCCTACTGCTGTAAATCTATCAATCGGCCAGATGATCTGGACGGGTCGTCCGATCACCCGGTCCAGCGGCACCATGCCTCCGCCGGGGGCGCCGAGAAGACTGCGGGAGTCGGCCGACAGTGCGCGGTGGTCCCCCATCAGCCAGAGCCGCCCGGCGGGCACGATCACGCTGAATTTCAGCTCGCTCGGGGCGTCACCCTTAAAGAGATAGGGTTCCGCAACTTGCTGGCCGTTGACTGTGAGCCTGCCGCCGCCGTCGCAGCAGACCACGTGGTCACCGGGGAGCCCGATGACGCGCTTGATGTAGGTGGTGTCGCCGCCGGCGAGTCCGACCCAGCGCCCGATGCCGCCGAGGAAGTCCAGGACCGGACCGTTGCCGCTGTCCAGCGGGGCGAAGGAGCCCCGGCCGTCGAAGACAACAATGTCGCCGCGGTCCACCGGCTCGGCGCGGAAGTCCGTGCGCGAGACGAGGATCCTGTCCCCCTCGCGGAACATCGGCTCCATCGAGGCGGAGGGGATGTAGTAGACGTCAAGCCACATTGAGCGGACCAGGCCGCTGATGAGCACAGCGAGCACCACGGCAAGGAACACAAAACGCCAGCCGAGTTTCCTGGGCTGGCGTTTTGTGTGTTCCATGATCCGTATCCTCTAACGCTTTTCTCAACTGAACAGCGCTGTTGCGGATGCTCCGGCGCTGGCCGGACACGGTCCGTGGACCCGCGGTGGAAGCCTGCGGGGAAGGCTGTGGTTGAAGTCGGAAAGGACTACTTCTTGGTCTGGAAGTCGCGCTTTTCCTTGATCTTCGCAGCCTTGCCGCGCAGATCGCGCATGTAGTACAGCTTCGCGCGGCGCACGTCACCCTTGGAGACGAGCTCGATCTTCTCGATGATCGGGGAGTGCACCGGGAAGGTACGCTCCACGCCAACACCGAAGGAGACCTTGCGGATGGTGAAGGTTTCGCGCAGGCCATCGCCGTGGCGGCCCAGGACGAAGCCCTGGAAGACCTGGACGCGGGAGTTCTTGCCTTCGATGATGTTCACGTGCACCTTGAGGGTGTCACCCGCGCGGAAGACGGGAACATCGGTGCGCAGCGAGGCTGCGTCTACAGAATCGAGGATATGCATTGATTCACTCCTGGTGAACGCCACAGGTCCTTCACGTGGGGTCACGGCGGCCAAGCCCGGGTGCAATTGCGGCCCGGAAATTCCCGCCGAAAATTTTTGTCAATCCGGCTCCGTCAGGAGTTGGCGGCGCCGGGGTGCCGCACTGTTGGTGACGCTCCCCCTGTGGCAGGTTCGCACCCAGCAGGCACAAGGACTAATTTTGCCACATCCGGGGCCGTCCAGCCAATCCGGTCAGGCGGAATCCCCGCCGGAGTCCGCGCGGCGCGTGAGACGGCCGTCGACGATGTCGTAGCCGAGGTCCGCGAAGGCGGTGCGGTCCGCGCGGGGAAGCCTGGCGGCGTCGAACTGCTCCAGCAGGTCCGGGCGGCGGTCAGCGGTGCGTCGGTACTGCTCGTGCCGGCGCCACTGGGCGATCTTGCCGTGGTTGCCGCTCAGCAGTACCGCGGGGACCTCGCGGTCCCGCCAGCTGGAGGGCTTGGTGTAGACGGGGTACTCCAGCAGGCCGTCCGAGTGAGACTCCTCCACGAGCGACTCGGGGTTGCCGACGACGCCGGGCAGCAGGCGCCCGATGGCCTCGACCATCGCCAGCACCGCCACTTCGCCGCCGTTGAGGACGTAGTCGCCCAGGCTCATGGGGCGCACCGTAAAGTGCCCGGCCGCCCATTCCATCACGCGCTCATCGATGCCCTCGTAGCGGCCGCAGGCAAACACCAGCCGCTCTTCCCCGGCGAGTTCCTGGGCGGCGGCCTGGGTGAACCGCTCACCCGCCGGTGACGGCACAATCAGGACCGGCTTGGCCGCGCCGCTGGGGCGGTCCGCCGCGACGGCAGCCAGGGCCCGGGCCCACGGCTCGGGTTTCATGACCATGCCGGCGCCGCCGCCATAAGGAGTGTCATCGACGGTCCGGTGACGGTCCGTGGTGAAGTCCCGGAGATCGTGGACGTTGAGCTCCAGCAGCCCGTCCTGGCGCGCCTTGCCAATCAGCGACAGTTCCAGCGGCGCCAGGTACCCGGGGAAGATACTGACGACGTCGACCCTCATCTAGGCCTTGTCCCCGGCGTCGGCGCGGCCTTCGGACGTGGCCTCATCCTCGACGTTGACCTCGAAGAGTCCAGGCGGCGGGGTGACCAGGATGTAGCCTTCCCCGACGTTGACCTCGGGGACGATCTGCTCGACGAAGGGGATCAGGACTTCCTTGCCGTCCGTGGCGGTGACGACGAGCAGGTCCTGGACCGGGAGGGTGCGGAGACCGGAAACCTTGCCGACCACCTGGTCACCGACGCGGACCTCCAGGCCCTCGAGCTCGTGCTCGTACCAGCCCTCGTCGTCGTCATCGGCGTCGAGTTCCTCGGTTTCGATGAACAGCTTGGCTCCGCGGACGGTCTCCGCCTCGTTGCGGGTCTCGATCTCCTCGAAGGCGAGCAGCAGGATGTCCTTGTTCCAGCGGGCGCTGAGGATGGTGAGCGGGCCCGCCGAGGCAGGCTCCACCACGAACTGGGTTCCCGGGATAAAGCGGTCGCCGGGCGCATCGGTGAGCACCTGGACGGTCACTTCGCCGCGGATGCCGTGGGGCTTGCCGATTCGTGCCACCTGAAGCTGCATCTGTTCCTCTGTTCGGGGTTGGTGTTTGGTGGGGCTGCGGGAGAAAGCAGTCCGGCCCCTCCACCATTATCTGGTGAAGGGGCCGGACTCAAAACAAGTTTTGCTGGAAGCGTTACCGGCGGCGGTCGGTGTCGACTACGTCGACCCTGACCGGCTCGCCGTCCGCCAGCGCTGCCACCACAGTGCGCAAAGCACGTGCGGTGCGGCCCTGACGTCCGATCACCCGTCCGAGGTCGTCCTGATGAACGCGCACTTCGAGGGTGTCCCCGCGGCGGTTGTTCTTCGCACTGACCTTGACATCGTCAGGACTGTCAACGATCCCGCGGACGAGGTGTTCGAGCGCTTCTGCCAGCAAGTTACTCAGCCTCGGTGGTCTCTGCTGCGGCGTCGGCGGGAGCCTCGGCTGCATCGTCCTTCTTGGCCTTCTTGGTGATGGCTTCCGGGATGATCACGGAACCCTTTTCCGGGGTAACAAAGGCAGCCTTGGGAGCCTTGGTCTTCAAGGTGCCCTCCTGGCCCGGGAGACCCTTGAACTTCTGCCAGTCACCGGTGATCTTGAGGATCGCGGCAACCTGCTCGGACGGCTGGGCGCCGACGCCGAGCCAGTACTGGGCACGGTCCGCGTCGACCTCGATGTACGAGGGCTCTTCGGTCGGGTGGTACTTGCCGATCTCTTCGATGGCACGGCCGTCACGCTTGGAGCGTGCGTCCATGACGACGATGCGGTAGTACGGTGCGCGCATCTTGCCAAAGCGCTTAAGGCGAATCTTTACGGCCACTTTTGTGGTCACTCCTGTTTCTGAAACGGGGTCGAGCCCGGCGTTCTGCACCCGTGGGGCGGGCCGTACTAGGGGGTTCTAAAAGGACAGGATCCGGACGCGGAGAGAGGGGCCACGCAGATCGAGTACCTGTTTATTGTGCCAGATCAGCGGCAGGAATTCGACTTGACACCCTCAACCGGTCGATTTGGAGGCTGATGCGGGTCAGGAAGTCCAGACGTAGAGGCCGGATTTGCTGGCCGGGTCGACCCCGGCGGCCAGTTCGGCGAGCTGCCGGACGTAGCTGGCGGCCTGCTCTGCACCAAAGGGCATGTCCTCTTCGGCGGCCCAGCTTTCGGCGACGTCGTCCAGGACGTTGCCCTCGCCCTCGGTCTCATAGCTGAGCAGCTCGGCCAGGGCACGGACCATCGCCGGGGGCACGCCGAGCAGGGAGTCGCTGGCGACATCCACCATGGCGAGCTCGTAGTCGGCGCCGGAGGCGTGGACGGCAGTGCCGGCCAGGTCGCCGAGGCGCTCGACTTCGAAGTCGGTGATGTCCGCCATCCGGACGGCCCCGGAGGCCGCGGCGGCCCCGCTGCCGAGGGCGGCAGCACGTTTGAGGGCTTCATCGTGGGTGGAAACAAAGACTTCGGTGAATCCCATGGAGCTCGTCCTTAGCTGTCCGGCGGCGCGGGGCCGCTGTTTCTTGGCGTCGCTTCAGCCTAGCCGCTTGCGCCCGGCCACGTCCCGACCGGACATGCCCTCCCCTGACCGCCACCAATGGACATATAGCCGCTATGTCCATGGCTGGCCTCGACCGGTGGACATGCCCCACCGTGTTTTCGGCGAAGGGTGGGCATGCCCCACCGTGTTTTCGGCGAAGGGTGGGCATGCCCCACCGTGCTTTCGGCGAAGGGTGGACATGCCCCACCGTGCTGTCGGCGAACGGCGGAGATGTACTCTTCAAACCCCGTCGCGCCCTGCCTGGCTCGTCCCTGCCGGGTGGACATGGCCTCCACTGACCTGCGCCAATGGGCATATGGGCACTATGTCCATTCGCTGCCGCCGGCGCGGGACGTGTCCGCGCGGGGCTGGTGGCTGCGGCAGTGGGTGACGGGGACGGCGGGAACTCAGCGAACGGCGACGCGGATGCGGTTGCGCCACGGGTCCTCGAAGCGCAGTTCGGCGCCGGTGTGGTGGGACTGGACCCCGGCGGTCCTGAGCCGGTCGGCGAGGGCTCCGACGTCGTCTCCCGCCGGCACTTCAATCAGCACCTCACCGAGGCCCAGGGTGTCGCGGCGGGGGCCGGCACCGCGGCTGTTCCAGACGTTCATGGCCATGTGGTGGTGGTAGCCGCCGGCCGAGACGAAGAGCGCCTGTCCGTGCCAGCCCGCCGTCTTTTCGAACCCGAGCGTTCCGACGTAGAAGTCCTGCGCGGACTGGACGTCGCCGACCTGCAGGTGGACATGCCCGACGCCGGCCTCGGCCTCGCGCTGGCCGGTCACGGATTCCTCGGTGAGGTGCTGCTCGAGGTAGCGCTGCGGCGGCAGGGCCAGGCTGTCCATCACCACATTCTTGCCGTCCCAGGACCAGGCGTCGCGGGGACGGTCCCAGTAGAGCTCGACGCCGTTGCCCTCCGGATCGGTGAAGTAGAAGGCTTCGCTGACCAGGTGGTCCGCGCTGCCGCTGAAGGACTGCGGCTCGTACTGCGCCGCGCTGGCGACGGTGGCGGCGAGGGAGGTCTGGTCCCCGAACAGCAGGGCCGTGTGGAAGAGTCCGGCCTCGCCGCGGGATGGGACGCTCAGCCCGGGCGCCGGCGCGAGGTGGACCAGCGGCTTCTGCCGGCGGCCGAGGTAGAGTCCGCCGTCCTGCTCGGCCACGACATCAAGGCCCAGGGCGCGCTGGTAATAGTCCGTCATGAGCTTCATGTCGCCGACCTTGAGCATCACGGTGCCCATGGTGAGTTCGGCGGGAAGAAGATCCCGGGTGCTGGTTTCTGCAGTCATGTGATCGCTCCGGTGCTTCGGTGGCCACCGACCGTCGATGACCCTCATAGAGTCAAATTACTTGAAGCTTCAATTTATTCCTAATGGGCGGGCTGGTTCTGGCGGACCAGTTCTCCGCGCAGGACGATGTGCCGGAGGTCCTGCAGGGTGGCCAGGTGGCGGCGCGGGTCCCCGGCGCAGACCAGTACGTCGGCGCTGGCGCCGTCGGTGATCCCGTCCGCCCCGAGCCAGGTCCGGGCGGCCCAGGCGCCGGAGTCGAGTGCCGCTGCGGCCGGGAGTCCGGCGGCGTGCAGCGCCTGGAGCTCATCGACGATGCGCCCGTGCTGGATCACGCTGCCGGCGTCCGTCCCGGCGTAGATCGAGACGCCGGCCTCGAAGGCTGCCAGCACACGTTCTGCCCGGCGCTCCCAGAGGGACCGCATGTGCGCCGCGTACCGGGGGAACTTGGCCGCAGCCTGCGCCGCGATGTCCGGGAACGTGGCGATGTTGATGAGTGTGGGGACGATCGGAACGCCCTGTTCAACGAAACGCGGCAGGTGCCGCGGGAGCAGGCCGGTGGCGTGCTCGATGCAGTCGATCCCGGCGTCGAGCATGTCATCCAGCGTGTCCTCCGCGAAGCAGTGTGCCGTGACGCGGGCGCCTTCGTCGTGGGCGGCGGCGACGGCGTCTTTCAGCGTCCCGGCCGGGAAGCTGGCCGCGAGGTCGCCGGCGTCGCGGTCGATCCAGTCCCCGACGAGCTTGACCCAGCCGTCCCCGGCCCGGGCCTGCTTGCGCACGGCCTCGACCAGGCCATCGGGTTCCACCTCGACGGCGAAGCCCCGGAGGTACCGCCGCGTCCTCGCGATGTGCCGGCCCGCGCGGATGATGCGGGGCATGTCGGCGCGCTGGGCGAGCCAGCGGGTGTCGTGGACGGCGCCGGCGTCGCGGACGAGGAGGGTGCCGGCGTCGCGGTCGGTCATTGCCTGCTGTTCCGCCAGCTGCTCCGGGACATCCCCGCCGGGGCCGAGGCCGATGTGGCAGTGCGCGTCGACCAGCCCGGGCATAACCCAGCCGTCCAGCACGAGGTCCGGGGCGGCGGCCGGGCGGTCGAAGCTCAGCAGGCCGTCAACCGACCAGAGCCCGCGCCGTTCCGAGTCGGGGCCGGTGAGGATGGGGCCGCTGAACTCGATGGTGCTGGTCATGGCTTCAAGCCTAAACCGCGGACCGGGTGCCGGACAGCCGGGTGCCGGACAGCCGGGCGCTACGGCCCGGTGCTAAGGGAGGCTGCTAGGACGCCTCGGAGTGCTGCTGCCGGCCGACGTCGGCGATGAACGCGCGGATGACCCGGTTTCCTTCCGCCGAATCCTGGGGCCGGTGCCCTCCCGGCGCGGTGCGGTGAACGGCGCCGGTCTCCCGCAGGTAGCCCGCGATCTCTTCATAGAGCGGTTCCCAGCCGCCGGTCAGGACCAGGGTGGGGACGCCGGGGACGATCTGCAGCGGGGCTTCCCAGGGCGGAGCCTGCAGGCGCACGCGGCGCGCCTCCCGCTGGTCTTCCGGGCTGGGGGCGCCGAGGGTCGCCTGGGCCGGTGTGTGGGCTGCGAACACCCGGCGGACAAATTCGCGGTGGAAATCCTCATCGCCCAGGTGGTGGCGGACCTCGAAGAGTGGCTGCATCAGGGCGCGGTGCGCCGCCGTCGCCGGGAGCTCCGCGGTGAGCGAAAGGCAGGCCGGCTCCACCAGGGTCAGCGACTGCACCAGGTCCGGGCGTTCGACGGCGGCCATCATCGCGGCGATGGCTCCCTGCGAGTGGGCGACGACGTGGCCGCCGGCCCTGCCGCGGCCGTCGTCGGCCAGCGCACGAAGGACGATGGCGGCGTCGGCGGCGAAGTCCGTTTCCAGCGGCTCGGCGGTGGGGTCATACCCATGGCGGCGCAGGAACAGCGCGTCGTAGTCCAGCGCCATTCCGTGCTGTTTCGGCCACGCGGCAGCACCGAAGCTGCCCGCGCCGTGGACGAAGACTACGCGCGGCTTGTACATGGTCCCACCTTATGGCACCGGCCTGGCAACGGGCTGGCGACATCTCGGCCGGCAGGCCCTATTTGCCGCCGCCAAGGAACTTGTCGAAGCCCTTGGGCAGGTTCAGCTGGGAGGGATCGAAGTCGCCGCCCTGCTGGCCGAACGAGGCACCGGTCGGGAGGGCCTTGGCGCCTTCGGCCCGGCGGGCCTGGGCCTCCTTGAGTTCCTGCGCGGCCTTGGCCGGGTTGCCGGAGCGGGCCTTCTTCTTGGGTGCGCTTTTGGCGCCCTTGCGGGCCCCGCCGCCGCCCATGCCGGGCATCCCCGGCATCCCGGGCATGCCGCCGCCGGCAGCCATCTTCTTCATCATCTTCTGGGCCTGGGCAAAACGTTCCAGCAGGCCGTTGACCTCAGAGACATGAACACCGGAACCGCGGGCAATCCGGGCCCGGCGGGAACCGTTGATGATTTTCGGGGCGACGCGTTCATGCGGCGTCATGGACCGCACGATCGCCTCAACGCGGTCGATCTCACGCTCGTCGAACTGCTCAAGCTGCTGCCGGATGTTCTGCGCCCCGGGCATCATCATGAGCATCTTCTTCATGGATCCCATGTTGCGGATCTGCTGCATCTGGGCGAGGAAGTCCTCCAGCGTGAAGTCTTCCTGGTCGGCGAACTTCTGCGCCATCCGGGCAGCTTCGTCCTTGTCCCAGGATTTCTCCGCCTGCTCGATCAGGGTGAGCACGTCACCGAGGTCGAGGATGCGCGAGGCCATCCGGTCCGGGTGGAAGAGCTCGAAGTCGTCCAGGCCCTCGCCGGTGGACGCGAACATCACCGGCTTGCCGGTGACCGAGGAGACGGAGAGCGCGGCGCCGCCGCGGGCGTCGCCGTCGAGCTTGGAGAGCACGATGCCGGTGAAGTTCACGCCCTCGTCGAAGGCCATGGCCGTGTTGACGGCGTCCTGGCCGATCATCGCGTCCACCACGAACAGCACTTCGTTCGGAACGATGGCCCGGCGGATCTGGCGCGCCTGTTCCATCATCTCGGCATCCACGCCGGTCCGGCCCGCGGTGTCAACGATCACGACGTCGTGCAGGGTGCGGCGGGCTTCCTCGACACCGGCACGGGCGACCGAGACCGGGTCGCCGGCCGGGTGGTCAAGTTCGGTGGAGGTGGCTCCCGGGTGCGGGGCGAAGACGGGCACGCCGGCGCGCTTGCCGACCACCTGGAGCTGGGTCACGGCGTTGGGACGCTGCAGGTCGCAGGCCACCAGGAGGGGGCTGTGGCCCTGTGCCTTGAGGTACTTGGACAGCTTGCCGGCCAGGGTGGTCTTGCCGGCACCCTGGAGGCCGGCGAGCATGATGATGGTGGGCCCGGTCTTCGCGAGGCGGATCCGCCGGGTCTCGCCACCGAGGATCTCGACGAGCTCCTCGTTGACGATCTTCACGATCTGCTGGCCGGGGTTCAGGGCGGCCGATACCTCGACGCCGAGGGCACGTTCGCGCACACGGCCGGTGAATTCGCGGACCACGGGCACGGCAACGTCGGCGTCCAGGAGGGCGCGCCGGATTTCGCGGACCGTGGCGTCAACGTCCGCCTCGGTCAGGCGGCCCTTGCCACGAAGATTCTTGAAGGTTGCTGTCAACCGGTCAGAGAGTGAATTGAACACGCGCCGTGCACTTCTTTCAGTGGATCTACAGATGGCGGCCGGTCCGGCACGCCAGCGTCGCGACTGATGTTCGCCGGAACGAACTGCCTCGACAACGGGACTCGACTATCTAGGGTACCAAGACGCGCCTCCAAGATGGCATGCTGACTTAGGTGACCAGCCAAACGACCGTAAAAACCCTGCTCATCCTCGGCGCCTCGGGCGACCTCACCGGCAGGCTCCTGCTGCCTGGCCTGGCCCGGCTCGTGTCCCGGGGGCGCGCCGACGGCCTGACCCTGGTGGGTGCCGGCTCGGATGCCTGGACTCCCGGGCAGTGGCTGGGGCGCATCGAGGAGTCCTTCGCCGATGCCAACTCCCAGGCCGAGGCTTACGGCCGGCGGGAGCTGAAACGGATCCGCGACACCTCCGGCTACCACCAGCTCGACGTCACGGCCGACGGGCAGCTGGCGGGCCTGCTGGCCCGGCTGGAGGGGCCGGTGGCCATCTATTTCGCGCTTCCGCCGCGCGTCAGCCAGCTGGCCTGCGAGGCGCTGGCCCCTGGGCAGGTGCCGGCCGGGACGCGGCTGGTCATGGAGAAGCCGTTCGGTTCCGGCGAGGAGTCCGCCCGGCACCTGAATGAAACCCTGTCGGCCCTGGTCCCGGAGGACCATATCCACCGGGTGGACCATTTCCTGGGCAAGGCGACGGTGCTGAACATTTTAGGGCTGCGCTTCGCCAACACCTTCCTGGAGCCGGTGTGGAACCGCGAGCACATCGCGAAGGTCGAGATTGTCTTTGACGAGGACCTCGCACTGGAGGGGCGCGCCCGTTACTACGACGGCGCCGGGGCCCTCCGCGACATGATCCAGAGCCACCTGTTGCAGATCATGGCCCTGATGGCGCTTGAACCGCCCGCTTCGGTGGACGAGCGGGACCTCCGCGACGCCGTGGCCACGGTGCTGCGGGCCAGCAGCATCAAGGCACCCTACGCCAGGAGCAGCCGCCGCGCCCGGTACACGGCGGGATCGCTCGACGGCCGGAAGGTCCCGGACTATGCCAGCGAAGACGGCGTCGACCCGGCCCGGGGCACCGAGACGCTCGCCGAGGTGGAAGTGCAGATCGACAACTGGCGCTGGCAGGGCGTCCCCTTCATCCTGCGCTCCGGCAAGGCCCTGGGCGTCAAGCGCAAGGAGGCCGTGGTGACCTTCCGACCGGTGCCGCACCTGCCCAAGGGCTTCACCGGGGTGGACTCCCCCAACCAGCTGCGGATCGGCTTCGGTCCGGACACCCTGCAGTTCGACGTCGATGTGAACGGCCCCGGCGATGTCCTCAGCCTGGACCGTGCCACGCTCGAGGCCGAGCTCAGCGCGTCCGAGTTGCTGCCGTACGGGGAGGTTCTGGAGGGTGTCCTGACCGGCGATCCCCTGCTCTCCGTCCGCGCCGACACCGCGGAGGACTGCTGGCGGATCCTGGAGCCCGTCCTCAAGGCCTGGGCCCGGGACAGCGCACCGCTGGAGGAGTACGCTGCCGGAAGCGCCGGGCCGGAAACCTGGCAGGCCTGAGCGCCGCCGTCGGCTGAGCCGGTCAGACGCACAAAAGCGGGCCGGGAACCATGTCAGGTACCCGGCCCGCTTTGTTGTTCATTGAAACTGTCGGCTAGATGGCGGCCGAACCGCGTTCTCCGGTGCGGACCCGCACTGCTTCGAACACATCCATCGTCCAGACCTTGCCGTCACCGGCCCGGCCGGTGTTCGAGCTGGCGATGATGACATCGAGGATGTCGTCCGCCTGTTCGTCGGTGGCCAGGACCTCTACCCGGATCTTGGGCAGCAGGTCCACGTTGTACTCGGCGCCGCGGTACACCTCGGTGTAGCCGCGCTGCCGGCCGTAGCCGCTGGCCGCGCTGACGGTGAGGCCCTGTACTCCGTAGGCTTCAAGGCCCTCGCGGATGGTATCGAGCTTTTCGGGCCGGACGATTGCTGTGATCAGTTTCATGCCTCCACACTTTCCTTACCTGCTGCTGCGGTCTTCTTGCCGTTGGACGTCGCGTCCACGGTCCCGGCGGCCGGGGCTGCCCCGGTTTCGCCCCGGGCCTTGCCGGTGATGAGTTCGTGCAGCGGGGTGAAGCTTCCACCGTGGCCGCCGACGCCGAATTCGTAGGCGGTTTCGGCGTGCAGGCTGAGGTCCACGCCCACGACTTCCTGCTCCTGGGAAACCCGGAATCCCATGGTCTTGTGGATGGCGAAGGCGATGAGTGCGGTCATCACCGCCGAGTAGGCGATGGCGATACCGGCCGCCGCGAGCTGGGCCCACAGCTGGGTGAGTCCGCCGCCGTAGAACAGTCCGCCGCCAACACCATCGGCCGGGAGGGCGATGAAGCCCAGCGCCACGGTGCCGATGATGCCCGAGACGAGGTGGACACCGACGACGTCGAGCGAGTCGTCAAAGCCCCAACGGAACTTCAGGCCGACGGCCAGGGCGGAAGCCGCACCGGCGATCAGGCCGAGGCCCAGGGCGCCGATCGGGCTCACGTTGGCGCAGGCCGGGGTGATGGCGACCAGGCCGGCCACCACACCGGAGGCTGCACCGAGCGAGGTCGGGTGACCGTCGCGGATACGCTCCGTGATGAGCCAGCCGAGCATTGCCGCGGCCGGGGCTGCCAGGGTGTTGACCCAGATCAGGCCGCCCTGTTCTGCCGTTGTCGCTGCGCCGCCGTTGAAGCCGAACCAGCCGAACCACAGGATCGCGGCACCGAGCATGACGAACGGGATGTTGTGCGGGCGGTGGTTGGGGTCCTTGCCGAAGCCCTTGCGGTTGCCGATGATCAGCACAAGGATCAGCGCGGCAACACCGGCGTTGATGTGGACGACCGTTCCGCCGGCGAAGTCAATGGCCGGGCCGAGGGCCTGGCCGATGGCGCCTTCGGGGCCGAACAGCCCGCCGCCCCAGACCATGTAGGCCAGCGGGCAGTACACCAGGGTGACCCAGACCGGGACGAACACGGTCCAGGCGCCGAACTTGGCGCGGTCAGCGATCGCGCCGCTGATCAGGGCGACGGTGATGATGGCGAAGGTGGCGGCGTAGCCGACCTTGATGAGTCCGTCAGGGGTGTCGATGCCCTCCAGCCCGAAGGTGGCGAACGGGTTTCCGACCATCTGCATGAAGCCCTCGCCGGAGCTCATCGAAGCGCCCCAGAGCACCCAGACCACACCGACCATGCCGATGGAGATGAAACTCATCATCATCATGTTCAGTGCGGCCTTGGCGCGCGTCATGCCGCCGTAGAAAAATGCGAGTCCTGGTGTCATGAACAGCACGAGCGCTGCTGCCACCATCAGCCATACGTGACCTGCGGTAAGTTCCATGGTGCACGTCCTCCCTTGCTTGGATGCGATTTAAGAGTTGCTGCGGAGTTCTCCGCGTGCCTCAACGCGGTTTGCGTTCTAAGAAGAGTTTGTCGGCGGCGTGTTTCGCCGGCGGAGGATTTAGATTGCCGGGTTGTTACAAGAACCTCCCGGAAGTAAATGGTGCAAATCCTTCTTGTTACGGTTATGTTTCACGCGTTCCAACATCCGCCCTGCCCCGCCCGTATCACCAGGAAGCCACTGCCATGAGTAAGACCCCCCGCCCCGCGGGATCCCCGCCGCAGGCCGGTACCCGGACCCGCGGCAAGGCGGTGCTGCCCCGGGACATCAAGGTGATGTTGGTGGCTGCCTTCCTCATCGCCCTCGGCTTCGGTCTCGTGGCGCCGGTCCTCCCCCAGTTCGCCACCACTTTCGACGTCGGCGCGACGGCGGCTGCCGTGATCGTGAGCATCTTCGCGTTCATGCGGCTCGTGTTCGCTCCCGCGGGAGGCGCGCTGATTGTGCGGCTCGGGGAACGGCCGGTCTACGTGGCCGGGCTGTTGATTGTTGCGGCGTCGACGGCGGCGTGTGCCTTCGCCCAGGACTACTGGCAGCTGCTGGTCTTCCGCGGCCTCGGCGGGGCCGGCTCGGTGATGTTCACGGTGGCGTCGATGGCCCTGGTGGTCCGGCTGGCCCCCCCGGAGAGCCGCGGACGGGTCTCCGGGGCCTATGCCTCGGCGTTCCTCATCGGCAATGTGTGCGGTCCGGTCGTGGGCGGGCTGCTGGCCGGCTTCGGCCTGCGGGTGCCGTTCCTCGTCTACGCGGCCGCCCTGGTCCTGGCGGCGCTCGTGGTGCAGACCCAGCTCAGCCACGTGCCGGCGGCCTCCCGCCCGGACGGGAGCACGGCGCCGGCGATGGAGCTGCGCGAGGCACTGCGGGACAGCGCATACCGGGCGGGGCTGTTCTCCAGCTTCGCCAACGGCTGGGCGACCTTCGGGGTGCGGATGGCCACGGTGCCGCTCTTCGCCGTCGCCGCCCTGAACGCCGGGCCCGAATCGGCGGGTTGGGCCCTGGCCATGTTCGCCGCGGCCAACGCGGTGGCGCTGACGTTCTCCGGCAAACTCGCGGACAGCCTGGGCCGGAAACCCATGATGGTCTCCGGACTGCTGGTCACCGGAACCGCAACGGCAGCCATCGGCTTCACGCACGAGCTGCTCTGGTTCCTGGTGGCGACCGCTGTTGCCGGCATCGGTTCGGGGCTGCTCGGTCCCGCGCAGCAGGCAGCCATGGCCGACGTGATTGGCAACGAGCGCTCCGGCGGGCGCGTCCTGGCCATCTTCCAGATGACCGCCGACAGCGGGGCGATCATCGGACCGGTCCTTGCCGGGCTTCTCGCAGACCGGCTGGGCTATGGCTGGGCGTTCGGCGTCACCGGCGGCGTCCTGGTAGCGGCCGCCGCGGGCTGGCTGCTGGCCCGGGAGACATTCCGCCGGCCGGCGACCCGCGGCGCCTGAGGACGCCCCGGTCAATCCGTGCCAAGGATCTCGCTAGGCTGGAGGAGATGCCGCCCAAGAGCTGGAGAGAGTAGATTATGCCACCCGAAGATCAATTGCCCGAACACGCCCGCGACGGCCGCAGTCCAGGGGGCGTGGCGGGGACGAAGAGCAGGAAGCTCCGTCCGCTCGTCGTGGTCTCGTCAGTCGCGATCGTCGTCGTGATCGCGTTGCTGGTGTTTTTCCTGCAGCCGAATACCGCCAGCGACGCGCCCGCGGCGTCCGCAACGGCGGCCAGCTCCGAACCCTCCTCGGCAGCGGCGTTGCCGCCGGCTCCGGCGGTCACGTACTACGAACAGCAGGGCCCGCCGGCGGGTTCCCCCCTCGAGGCAGTCGTTCCCCTCCAGGTCAACGTTTCGGCCGAGAAAACCGGAACCTCCCTGCCCGACGGGATCGTCGGTTTGTCCCTCGAATCAACAGACCTGGCGGACGCCAGCCTCCGGGGTGACAACCCCGAGATCGTTTCGGTCCTCAAGGGACTCGGCAAGCCGCTGCTCCGCTTCGGCGGCAGCTCGGTTGACCGCAGGATGTTCTGGACCTCGACTGGCGAGCCCGTGCCGGCTGGCTACAAGGGTGACAAGCCCCGCCCGGTCAAAGTCGTCTCTCCCGCTGATTTGGAGCGGATCAATGGCCTCCTGACGGCCGCCGATGCCACGATCAGCCTCACGGTGGACCTCGGCCACTACAACACCGCCAGGGCCGCCGACCTGGCCCAGCATGCGACGCGGATTTTCGGCGCACGGCTGGTTAGCATCACCGTGGGCAATGAACCGAACGGTTTCCCCACGAGCTCGGTCCGGGCCAAGTCCTGGAATCTCGAGAATTTCCTGGAGGAACTGAAGGACTATGCCGGCGCGATCCACGCCGTCGCCCCGGAGCTCCCGCTCCTGGGCCCTGGAGCCTACACGGAGTCCTGGTGGGAGCCATTCGCCACGGCGAAGCTTCCCCAGCCAAAGATTCTTTCGCTTCACCACTACCCGCTCTCAAGCTGCGACCTCAAAGATCCGCAGAGTTCCCCCACGATGGCGAACCTGATGAGTGCCCGCATGCATGACCGCACCATCGAGTACCAGCAGGCCGCGCTGAGCGTTGGCAGGAAGGCCGGACTCGACGTCTGGATTCCCGAGACCGGAGTCAGTGCCTGTGACGGCGCCAATCCCACCACCACCACCCACGCATCGGCTCTGTGGAGCACCGACTATGTCCTCAGCGCCGCCCAGCAGGGCATCCAGCGGCTGGGGTTCCACAGCTCGCTGATCACCTGCAAGGGAGGCCCGCCCATGTCTCCAATCTGCTCTGGCGGCGCCTATCTGAAGCCCGACGGCACGCTCTTCGAGGAGGCCCCCTATTTCGGCCTCTCCCTGGCCGCAGGCCTCAGCAGCGGCAGCTTCCTCAAACTGGACCAGAGCGGCGGCGGCCTGGTTTACGCCTACGCCCTGCAGCAGCCTGACGGAAGCACCAGCGTCGTGATTGTCAACGAAAATGACCCGGAAAAGAGCGCCCAGACCGAGGTCAGCCTCAATCTGCCCGGCCGGCCCCTGACCGGGACCATGACCCAGATGACCGGACCCGGCTACTCGGCCCAGGACGGCACGCTCATCGATGGCGCCAAGGCCCCGGCCCGCCCCGTCGCTGAGCGCCCCACCGTCCCGGGCTTCGCCTACGGGTCCGAAACCCAGAAATTCCAGCTCACGGCCGGCACGGCCACCGTCCTGAATTTCACCTACTAAACACCACATACGGCTGGCTCCCAGTTGTTGTTTCCGGACGTCCGGGGGACAACAACTGGGAGCCAGCCGTGTCTAACAGTTGTTTCGGAAAGCTAGTTCAGGATGGCGTCCACGAAGGTCTCGGCGTCGAACGGGGCGAGGTCGTCCGCGCCTTCGCCGAGGCCGATCAGCTTGACCGGGACGCCGAGCGACTTCTGGATGGCCACCACGATGCCGCCCTTGGCGGTGCCGTCCAGCTTGGTCAGGACGATGCCGGTGATGTTCACGACCTCGGCGAAGACCCGGGCCTGGTTCAGGCCGTTCTGTCCCGTCGTGGCGTCGAGGACCAGAAGCACCTCGTCCACCTCGGCGAGCTTCTCAATGACACGCTTGACCTTGCCGAGCTCGTCCATCAGGCCCACCTTGTTCTGCAGGCGCCCGGCAGTGTCGATCATCACGACGTCGACTTCCTGGTCGATGCCGGCCTTGACCGCTTCGTAGGCGACCGACGCCGGGTCCGCACCGTCGACGTCGGACTTCACCGTGGCGACGCCGACGCGCTGACCCCAGGTGGCCAGCTGCTCGGCGGCGGCGGCACGGAAGGTATCCGCCGCGCCCAGCAGCACGTCCTTGTCCTCGGCGACGAGCACACGGGCGAGCTTGCCCACCGTGGTGGTTTTGCCGACGCCGTTGACGCCCACCACCAGCACGACGGCGGGCTTGTCGGCGTGCCGTGCGACCCGCAGGCTGCGGTCCATCGTCGGGTCGACCAGCTTGATGAGTTCCTCGCGCAGCAGGGCTTTGACCTGCTCCGGGGAGCGGGTGCCGAGCACCTTGACGCGTTCGCGGAGCGCGTCCACGAGCTGCAGGGTCGGCTCGGTGCCGAGGTCGGCGAGCAGGAGGGTTTCCTCCACTTCGTCCCAGACGTTTTCGTCGATCTTGTCCGCGGACAGCAGCGCCAGCAGGCCCTTGCCGAGGATGTTGTTGGACCTGACGAGGCGTTCGCGCAGGCGGATCAGCCGGCCGGCCACCGGCAGCGGCGTTTCAACCGGAACGGTTTCCAGTCCGGCCACGTCATCCGGGACTTCGGCTGTTGTTTCCGGTCCTTCAAGGCCGGCCGGCTCCGGTGCCTTGCGGTCACGCGCCGGCGCCGGGCGGTCCTCGAGGAGTGTTCCCCCGCCGGCACCGGGAGCCACTGGATCGTTCTCGTCACGCTTTCCGGGGTAGTTGGTGATGTTCTTCCGGGTCTTCATCAGGACCGGAATGAGTGCACCGAGGACCACCAGGGCGGCGAGAATGGGCAGAAGAATGGGGAGGATGTCGTTCACTCCCCTAGCTTCTCACAAACGGGAAAGCCGGCGCGGGAGGCCCAAAAGGCGTACCGACGGCCCTCAGACCTGGGTGCCGAGACGCTGGCTGATGACAGTGGAGACGCCGTCGCCGCGCATGGTGACCCCGTACAGGGCGTCGGCAACTTCCATCGTGCGCTTCTGGTGGGTGATGATGATGAGCTGGCTGGATTCACGCAATTCCTCGAAGATGGTGATGAGCCGGCCCAGGTTGGTGTCGTCCAGGGCTGCTTCGACCTCATCCATCACATAGAACGGTGAGGGCCGGGCCTTGAAGATCGCGACGAGCAGGGCCACCGCGGTCAGCGAACGCTCTCCGCCCGAGAGCAGCGAGAGCCGCTTGATCTTCTTGCCGGCCGGGCGTGCCTCGACCTCGATGCCGGTGGTGAGCAGGTCCGAGGGGTCGGTGAGGACCAGCCGTCCCTCACCGCCCGGGAAGAGCCGGGCGAAGATCCGGACGAACTGCGCGGAGGTGTCCTCGAACGCTTCGGCGAAGACCTTTTGGACGCGTTCGTCGACTTCCTTGATGATGTCCAGCAGGTCCTTGCGGCTGGATTTGAGGTCTTCGAGCTGGGTGCTGAGGAACTGGTGGCGTTCCTCGAGGGCTGCGAATTCCTCCAGTGCCAGGGGGTTGACCCGGCCCAGGGCGGTGAGGTCCCGTTCGGCCCGCTTGAGCCGTTTCTCCTGCTCCTCGCGGACGAAGGCTTTGCCGGGCACGATCTCGCGGCCGTCCTCGTCCACCGGGGCTCGCAGGGCGGCCCATTTGTCCGCCGATTCCGCGGCGGGCACGGGAACAGGCTGGTCCGGGCCGAAATCTGCGACCAGCTGGCCAGCGGTCAGTCCCAGCTCCTCGATGCTTCTGAGCTCCAGGGCTTCGATCCGGAGGCGCTGCTGGGCGCGGGCCAGTTCGTCGCGGTGGACGGAGTCGGTCAGTTCGGCCAGTTCGCGGGCAAGGGCATCATTGCTGCTGCGCAGGACGGCCAGTTCGCCGTCCATTCGTTCTTTGCGTTCCTCGGCGCTGTCCCGCTCCTGCCGGGCGAGTTCTACGGAGGCGTCGAGGAAGCCGATTACCTGGGCGACGGCGGTGGAGACGGCAGCGGCGCGTTTGGCCTGGACCATGCGGCGGCGGGCGCGTTCGGCCGCGTCCTCGCGGGCGCGCCGCTCGGTGGCGGCGGCCCGTTCCAGCGACGACGCCCGGTTGCGGGTGGCCGAGAGCTGTTCCTCGGCGCTGCGCAGGCCGAGCCGGGCTTCCATTTCGGCGCTGCGGGCCAGCGATGCGGCCAGCGCGAGGGCATCCCGGTGTTCCGGGGAGGGTTCCTCCTCCGCCGGCAGTTCCTGGGCGGCGGCGAGCCGTGCCGCCACAGCCTCCAGCAATTCCTGTTCGAGCTCGATGTTGGCCTCGGCTTTGGCCAGGGACGCGGCGAGCCGCTCGCTCTCGCCGATGGCGCTGCGCAGCACGGAGTTCAGGTGTCCCAGGCGTTCGGCGACGGCCGCCAGCCGGGCGTCCGAATCGTGGAGTTTCTCCAGGGCAGCATCGGCACGGTCCTGCGCTGCGGCGCGCCGGGCCCGGGCGGCGGCGAGGGCGAAACGCTGCCGTTCCAGTCCGGCGGTCACCGCGGCCAGGCGGGCCGTGGCGTCGTCGACGGCGGCCTGCACCTCGATCAGCGAGGGCGCCTTCGCGGAGCCTCCACTGACTGTCAGCGCGGTCAGGACGTCGCCGGCCCGGGTCACGGCTGTCAGGTCAGGGCGCGCCGCCACCAGTTCGGCCGCAGCGTCGAGGCCCTCGACGACGGCGGTGCCCGCCAGCAGCCCGGACAGCGGCAGCCGGGAGGCGGTGTCCCCGGTGCCGGATGCGGTGACGAGCTGCGAGGCCCACCGGGCGCCTGCGGGGAGCTCCCCGCCGGCAGCGGGTCCGGCAGTGGTTTGGGTGGCAACTGCGGCGGCGAGCAGCAGGGCAGCCCGGCCGGCGTCGTCGTCCTTCAGCCGCTGCACGGCGGTCGCCGCAGCCCCGCTGTCCTGCACCACGATGGCGTCGGAGGAGGCGCCCAGGGCCGCCGCGACGGCGGCTTCGTAACCGGGTTCCACCGTGATCATGGAGGCGAGGGCGCCGAGCACTCCGGGGATTCCGGCGCCGAGGACATGGTCCGAGCCGTCCTTGCGGTTCAGCCCGAGCTGGAGGGCGTCGCGGCGGGCCAGGAGGGCGCCGCGTTCCCGTTCGCCGTCGCGTTCTGCCGCCGTGAGCGCGTCGATCTCGGCGACGATGCCGTCAAGGGCGGCGCTGGCGTCCTCGTAGTCGGCGTCGAGGGTCTCCTCGCCGTCCTCGACGCCGGCCACCTGGGATTCGAGGGCGGTGAACTCGCTGTGGGCCTGCCTGCGGCGTTCCTCCCCTGCTTTGAGGGATTCCCGGAGCCGGCCGAGTTCCGCCTGGGCGGATTCGACCCGGGAGCGTGCGGCACCCACCTGTCCGGCCAGTTTGGCCAGGCCTTCGCGGCGGTCCGCGGCGGCGCGGAGCAGTGTCGCGAGCCGCTTGTCTTCGGCGGCGGCAGCGTTTTCGGCGTCCTCTTTGGCGGAGGTGGCGGCCTCCAGGGCGCTGCGGCGGTCCACGATCTGGCGCTCCAGCCCGGCTTGTTCCTCCCGGACGCGGGCTGCCTGCCGGTCGAGATGCTCCGGGTCGCGGCCGGAATCGGGGACGTTCTCGGAGGCGCCGAGCAGCCGACGGCGTTCCTCGGCCAGCGAACCCAGCGAGCGCAGCCGTTCCCGTCCGGCGGAGAGCTGGTACCAGGCGTCGCGGGCGGCGTTGAGCCTGGGCGTGGCTTCGGCGCCGAGTTGCTCGAGGCGGGCCTGCCGCTGCCTGCCGAGGTCGAGTTCCTGCCCGACGACGCCGCGACGGGCCTTGAGGGCACTCTCGTCCGCAACATCCTGCGCGAGGGCCTGCTGCAGCTGGACCAGGTCGTCCGCGAGGAGGCGGGAACGCGCGTCACGGACCTCGAACTGGACGGTCTGGGCCCGGCGTGCCACTTCGGCCTGTTTGCCCAGCGGGGTGAGCTGCCGGCGGATTTCGCCGGTGAGGTCGCTGAGCCGGGCGAGGTTGGCCTGCATGGCTTCGAGTTTGCGGACCGTCTTTTCCTTGCGGCGGCGGTGTTTGAGGATGCCGGCCGCTTCCTCGATGAAACCGCGCCGGTCCTCCGGGGTGGCATGGAGGACCTTATCCAGTTGCCCCTGCCCGACGATCACGTGCATTTCGCGGCCCAGTCCGGAATCGGAGAGGAGTTCCTGGATGTCCAGGAGCCGGCAGCCGGCGCCGTTGATGGCGTACTCCGAGCCGCCGGTGCGGAACAGCGTGCGGGAAATTGTGACTTCGCTGTACTCGATCGGCAGTGCGCCGTCGCTGTTGTCAATGGTGAGTGAGACGTGGGCGCGGCCCAGCGGCGGGCGCCCGGACGTGCCGGCGAAGATCACGTCCTCCATTTTGCCGCCGCGCAGGGTCTTGGCGCCCTGTTCGCCCATCACCCAGGCCAGGGCGTCCACGACGTTGGACTTGCCCGAACCGTTGGGGCCGACCACGGCGGTGACGCCTGGTTCGAATTCGAAAGTCGTCGCCGAAGCGAAGGACTTGAATCCCCGGACGGTCAGGCTCTTGAGGTGCACGGTGGTTTCGGATCTCCTTGTGTGGCTGCTGTGCTGAATCTACCGCGTCGGCCGCACGGATTCGCGGATTTGCGGTGGTCCCCGGACTGCTTCCCGCCGGCTACCAGCGCCCGTTGCGCGGCCGGGGCTGGCAGACCGGGCACGAGTAGGACGAACGGTTCATGAACTGGTCGCGCCGCATCACGCTGGCCAGGCCGGCGGCGGCGCAGCGTGTGCATTCCCTGCCCTCGCGGCCGTAGGCGTTGAGTGAGCGGTCGAAGTAGCCGGAGGCGCCGTTGACGTTGACATAGAGCGAGTCGAAGCTGGTGCCGCCGGCCGCCAGGGCCTCGGTCATGACCTCGCGCGCGGCGTCCAGGACACGCCCGGCCTCCGCCCGCCGGAGCGTGTCGGTGGGCCGGGCGAAGTGCAGCCTAGCCTTCCAAAGTGCCTCGTCGGCGTAGATGTTGCCGATTCCCGAGACCAGGCCCTGGTCCAGCAGTGCGCGTTTGAGGCCTGTTTTGCGGGCCCGCAGCCGCCGGTAAAACTCGTCGAAGGAAAAGTACGGGTCCAGCGGATCGCGCGCGATGTGGGCGGCTTCCGCGGCGATCAGCGGCAGCGGCGTTTCCGCGAGTCCGCCGGGACCGCCGTCGGCCGTGGGGATCAGGGAAGTGAGGAAGAGCCCGCCGAAGATGCGCTGGTCCACGAAACGGAGCTGCTCCGGCATGCCGTCAGCGGGGCTGAGCTGCAGCCGCACCTTCAAATGCTTCTCGTCCGCAACCGAGGAGTCCTGCATCAGCAGCTGCCCGGACATGCCCAGGTGCGCCATCAGCGCCACACCGGGCACAGGAGTTCGAACGGCGGGCCCGCTGGGGCCGCCGCCGGGATCGGCGGCGGGAGTGTCCGCCAGCGGAAGCCAGAGGAACTTACCCCGGCGGACCACGTCCAAAACGCGGGCACCCTCGAGGTTGCCGGCGAAGTCCTCCGGGCCGAGCGCGTGCCGGCGGACGGAGCGCTGATCCACCACCTCAACAGCGGTGATGGTCCGGCCCCGGACCCAGCTCACCAGGCCGCGGCGGACCACTTCGACCTCGGGCAGTTCAGGCACGGTGCGTGCCTAGGTGCCGGTCTGGGACTGCAATTGCTGCGCTCCGGGCTCAGTGGCTCCGACAGGCGCCACTGCTTCCGGTGCGGCAGCCGACGGCGCCGAAAGCCTGCGCCAGGCGTCCGCGGCAGCTTCCTGCTCGGCTTCCTTTTTGGAGTTGCCCGAGCCGTTGCCGTAGTCCTTGCCGCCGATCCGCAGAATGGCCTCAAACATCCGGGCGTGGTCCGGCCCGGAGCCTTCCACGGCGTAGTTGATCGTCCCGAGCTGCCGGCTCGCCGCCAGCTCCTGGATGCTTGTCTTCCAGTCGGTGCCGGCGCCGAGCGCGGCCGCGTCCTTGAGCAGCGGCCCGACCAGGCGCATAACCAGCTGGCGCGCCGTCTCGATGTCATTGGACACATAGGTGGCGCCGATCAGCGCCTCCATCGTGTCCGCAAGGATGGATGCCTTGTTTTTGCCCTCGGTGAGCTTTTCGCCCTGCCCGAGGTAAATGTAGTCACCAAGACCGATGCTGCGGCCGAGGCCCGCGAGGGCCCGGGTACTGACGACGGCGGAGCGGCGCTTGGCCAGGTCCCCCTCGGGCAAAGTGGGGTTGTCACGGTACAGCGCGTCGGTTACCGAGAACCCCAGGATGGAGTCGCCCAGGAACTCGAGCCGTTCGTTGGTGGGGATGCCGCCGTTTTCGTAGGCGTAGGAACGGTGTGTGAGCGCAAGACGAAGCGTCCCGGCGTCAATAGTGACACCGAGACGCTTCAGAAGCTCTTCAGTTGAAGACATCTTATTCAGCCAGTTGGCGGATTAGACGTCTGCGACCTTGCGGCCCTTGTATTCAAGGAACAGCGCGGTGCCAGCCGAGTCGGTAACGACCTTTGCCTGGTGCGGCAGGCTGTACGTGACCTGGCCGTTCTCGACAGTCTTCACCAGGTGGGGGGCGGTTGCCTTCCACTGGGAGCGGCGGGCGCGGGTATTCGAGCGAGACATTTTCCGCTTCGGGACAGCCACGGCTAACTCATTTCTCTCTAGTCCAACACTTACAAATCAGTTTTGCCGGTCAGGCTTAGCCAAGTCAGCTAGGGCAGCCCAGCGAGGATCTACCACCTCGTGGTGATGCCCCGGCTCGTCTTCCAGGCGAACTCCACATTCGGAGCAAAGGCCCTGGCAGTCTTCCCGGCACACCGGCTGGAACGGCAGTATGGTTACAACTGCGTCCCGCAACACCGGCTCAAGATCGATCAGATCGTGCTCGATTCGACGTTGCTCTTCTTCGTCTTCTTCATCCGAGAACACAGCGTCCCCGTAGAAGAAAAGTTCTTGCACCTCGACCTCTTGGTCATACGCAAGGGGATCCAGGCACCGGCCGCATTCGCCAGTTACTTCGACGTGTGCGGTTCCTGATACCAAAATTCCTTCGTGTACGGCCTCGAGCCGCAGATCCAGCTCGACATCCGAGCCTTCCTGCACGCCAATGAGTGCCACACCGAGATCACTCGGTGCGGGTACATGTTCCGTCAGCGTCCGCATGCTTCCCGGACTGCGTCCGAGGTCCTTGACGTCGAACGCCAAGGGCGAACTAGCATCTCGTTTAATGAGAACTCCTGTTGAACATATGACCGACGTACTATCTTAGCCTGATCTTCCGGGCGGACTCAAACCGGACGGCACACCTGCGGTTCACACCGCAAGCGGCTTCGGATTCGGGCCGCGCAACCGGCAGCAGGCCGCCGAGTACCGATCAAGCTTACCCTTTGTGCGGCTGGTCCCGGACCGGCTCGCCGGAGGTCAGCCGTTTCAGCACCGAGCGGGGCACGAACTCGGACACATTGCCGCCCAGGGTGAACACTTCCTTGATCAGGGTGGAGGACAGGTGGAGGTAGTGGCTCTCGGCGGGCAGGAAGACCGTCTCCACGCCGGTGAGCTGGCGGTTCATCGTCGCCATCGGCAGTTCGTAGTCAAAGTCGGAGGAGGACCGGAGCCCCTTGACGATGGCGTCCACGCCCCGCTGGCGGCAGTACTCGGCGAGGAGCCCCTCCCCCACCGGCTCCACCACGATGCCGCGCAGGGAGGCCAGGGTTTCCCGGGCCATGTCGATGCGTTCCTCAAGCGTGAAGCGGTATTTCTTGGTGTAGTTCGTGGAGACGCCCACAATGACCTCGTCAAAGAGGCCTGCGGCCCTGGCAATGACTTCCAGGTGGCCGTTGTGGATGGGGTCAAAGGAGCCAGGGCATACGGCGCGTCTCATGCTCCGAACCTACCGCATGGCGGCCGCGGGCCGGGATAGCATGGCTGAATGTCAGCAACCAGCATTCCTTTCACCGTGTCCGGAGGCGTGGTTCTCGTGACGGGAGCCGCCATGGGCATGGGCCGTCTTTACGCCCTGCGGGCGGCCCGCGAGGGCGCCGGCGTCGTGATTCTGTGGGACGTCGACGCCGACGGCCTGGCGAGGACCGCCGCCGAAGTGGCCGCGCTCGGCGCACGCGCGGTCGTCCGCCAGGTGGATCTCGCGGACCGCACGGCCGTTGCCGACGCCGCTGAGGCGTGCCGGGAGGAAGGCCCGCTGACCCTGCTGGTCAACAACGCCGGCATTGTCCGCGGCGCACTTTTCTGGGAACACCGCCCCGAGCAGGACATTGCCCTGACCATGGAGATCAACGCGCTGGCGCCAATGTACGTCACGCACGCGTTCCTGCCAGGCATGATGGGCGACGCCGGCCGGCCGCGCCGGATCCTCAACATCGCCTCGGCAGCGGGCACCGTGTCCAACCCCAGGATGAGCGTCTATGCGGCGTCGAAATGGGCCGTGATCGGCTGGAGCGACTCGCTGCGGCTCGAACTCGAACAGCAGGGCTACAGCCACCTCGCCGTGACGACGTTCTGCCCCAGCTACATCTCCACCGGGATGTTCGACGGCGCCCGCGGCCCGCTGCTGACACCGCTGATGACGCCGGAGGACGCCGTGGACCGGGCCTGGCGGGCCACCGCCGCCGGACGGCCCCAGCTGATCGCCCCCGCCACGGCGCTGCTCGGCAAGGTCCTGCGCGGGCTGCTGCCGGTGCGGGCCTGGGACTTCGTGGGCGGCAAGGTCTTCGGGATCTATACCACCATGGACAAGTTCACCGGCCGCGGCGAGAAGGCGGGCACCCGATGAGCTCCCCGCTGCAGTCCCCGTGGCAGCGGACCGCGACCGGCGCCAACCTGCTCTCGGCCGACGGCACACTCGGCGTCACGATCTTCGAGGAAATGACCACCCTCGCACTGCAGACCGGTGCCATTAACCTTGGCCAGGGCTTCCCGGACGAGGACGGCCCGGTGGAGATCAAGGCCGCCGCGCAGGCGGCCATCGCCGCCGGCGCCAACCAGTACGCCCCGGGCAAGGGCATCCTTGAGCTGCGCGAGGCGATCTCCCTCCACCAGGAGCGCTTCTACGGCCTGGAACCGGACCCGCAGACCGAGATCATCGTCACCACCGGCGCCACCGAGGCCATCGCCGCCTCGCTGCTCGCGCTCGTCGGGCCGGGCGATGAGGTCCTCACCTTCGAGCCGTTCTACGACTCCTACGGCGCCATCATCGGCCTCTCCGGCGCCCGCCACGTCACCGCCCCGCTGCTGGCCCCTGACTTCATGCCGGACCTGGATGCCCTCGAAGCGGCGTTCAGCAGCCGCACCAAGGTCGTACTGGTCAACAACCCGCACAACCCGACCGGTGCGGTGTTCCCCCGCGAGGTGCTCGAACGCGTCGTCGAACTCGCCGTCCGGCACGACGCCATCATCATCACCGACGAGGTCTACGAACACCTCACCTTCGGGGTCCGGCACATCCCGGTGGCCACCCTGCCGGGCGCCGCTGACCGCACCCTGACCATTTCCTCCGCGGGGAAGACCTTTTCCTTCACCGGCTGGAAGATCGGCTGGCTCAGCGGGCCCGAGCACCTGGTCTCCGCCGCCCGCACGGTCAAGCAGTTCCTGAGCTACAGCTCCGGTACCCCGTTCCAGAGCGCCATCGCGGCCGGTCTGGGCCTGCCGGACGAGTTCTATGCCGGTATCGCCGATACCCTCCAGCTCAAACGCGACATCCTCAGCGAGGGCCTGCGGGCCGCGGGCCTGGACGTCTTTACGCCGCAGGGCACGTACTTCGTCAACGTGGACACCGCGCCGCTGGGCATCTCCGACGCCGTCGACCTGGCCCGCCGGCTGCCCGCCCTGGTGGGCGTCGCGGCGATTCCGGTGCCGGTGTTCTGCCACCCGGAGGGCGCCGAACGCACCCGGAGCCTGCTGCGCTTCGCGTTCTGCAAACGGATTGATGTGCTGCAGGAAGCCGCCGAACGGCTGGCGACGCTCCGCGACAGGCTCTGATGGCGGACACGCCCGCCGCCGCGCGCTTCCTGCGCACCACCGGCCAGCACGCCACGATCGAGCCCGACGCCTTCACCGAGGGCGGCTTTGTGCTCAGCATCGGCGGGGCGGAACAGTCGCACGTCAACGTGGCGGACCCCTCGGACATCTTCTACGAGTACCTGCGCCGGATCGGCCACGTGGTGGATCTCGCGGCACCGTGGGGCGAACCGATCACGGCCCTCCATCTCGGCGCCGGGGCGCTGACGCTGGCACGCTACGTCCAGGCCACCCGCCCGGGCTCGGTGCAGTATGCGGTGGAGCTGGAACGGGAACTGTTGGACTTTGTGCTGCAGCAACTCCCCCTGCCCGAAGGCACGAAGCTGCACCCGCTGATCGGCGACGCCCGGGACGCCCTCGCCGAGCTGCCCCCGGAACTGCGCTTCGACGTCGTGATCCTGGACATCTTCTCCGGCCCTGACGCGCCGGAACACATCGCCTGCACCGGGTTCTACCGCGAAGCCGCGGCGAAGCTCAGTCCCCGCGGCGTGCTGATCGTCAACGTGGGCGACGAACCCGGACTCACGCTCGTCCGCAGCCAGGTGGCAGCGCTGCGCCGTGCGATGGCGGACGTGGCCGCTTTTGCCGAGGCCGGGATGTTCAGCGGCCGCTATCCCGGCAACATCATCCTGACCGGGACGCAGGGGCCTTGGCCGGAGGCGTGGACAGCGGCGCTCACCGCCCGCGGGCCGCACCCCGCGAAGGTGCTCTCCGGCGTCGGCCTCGACGTCCTCTCGGACTAGCTGACTCCGTCCGATTCTGCCTCAGCGGCGTCCTCCGGGGATTCTTCCGCGCCGGGCTCGGCGAACCAGAGCTTCGTTTCCCCGTACTTGCGCTCCGCGAACCGTTCCATTCCGTCGGGCCAGGAGGGCTCGGGGCTCCGGGATGAGCGCTCCACGACGACGACGGCGCCCTCGGCCAGGTGCGGGAGCAGCTTGGCGAGCACCCCGGCCAGCGCCGGTTCGTCGAGCGGGTAGGGCGGATCGAGGAACACGAGGTCCCAGCGGACAGCGGCCTGGGTCCGGTCAAGGAAGGAGTCGACCTTGGAGCGGTGCACGGTGACGACCTTGCGCCGCGCGACGGTGTTGACCAGGTCCGCGTTGCGCTGGCAGACCTCGCTGGCCTTGCCGTCGGATTCCACCAGGTCCACACTCTGCGCAGCGCGGCTGGCGCTTTCCACGCCGAGTGAACCGGACCCCGCGTAGAGGTCCAGCACCCGGGCGTCCGCGATCACCTCGAAGGCGTCCAGCCGGGAGAAGAGCGCTTCCTTGACCCGGTCCGTGGTGGGCCGGGTCAGGGACCCCGGGACGCTGACCAGGGTGGTTCCGCCTGCGGCCCCGGCAATGATACGGCTCATGGCCGGGCCGCCCCGGGTGCATCGATGGTGTTAACCGCGTTCAAGGAACGCCTCCTTTTCCGGGTTGAGGTATTCGTCGATCGCCGCGGCGAGGACGGGGTGGGCGCCCAGTGACGGGTCGGCGCCGACGATCGCCTGCGCGTCCTGCCGGGCACGGGCGATCACGTCCTCGTGTTCCAGGACACGCAAGAGCTTCAGCGTGGACCGGCCGCCGGACTGGGAGGCGCCCAGGATGTCACCTTCGCGGCGCAGTTTGAGGTCCTCCTGGGAGAGCGCGAAGCCGTCGGTGGTGGCCGCGACCGCGTCGAGCCGGCGGCGGCTCGGGTGGCCGGGTTCCAGGGCGGTGACGAGCAGGCAGGTGCCCGGCAGCCCGCCGCGTCCCACCCGGCCGCGGAGCTGGTGGAGCTGCGAGATGCCGAAGCGGTCCGCATCCAGGATCACCATGAGGGTGGCGTTGTGGACGTCCACGCCCACTTCGATCACGGTGGTGGAGACCAGGAGCTTGGTCTGGTTGGCGGTGAAGGAGGCCATGGTTTCGGATTTCAGCACCGGGTCCAGCCGGCCGTGCAGCGCCGCCAAGGGCACACCGGCCAGGGCCGGTTCGTCCCGCAGGAGTTCGACGACGCCGGCCACGGAGGCCAGTTCGCGGGCCCCGCTGTCGCCGTCGAGGTCCGCGGCGGACGGTTCGGCCTCGCCGGGAGTGAAGTCGCCGTCATCGTCCGAGCCGATCTTGGGACAGACGATGTACACCTGGTGGCCGGCGTCGATCTCTTCCCGGGCGCGGCTCCAGATGCGGGTGGCCCAGGCCGGGTGCTCCGCGAGCCCGACGACATGGGTGGTGATCGGTGCGCGGCCGGCCGGCAGTTCGTCGAGGACGGACGTTTCGAGGTCGCCGAACACGGTCATGGCCACGGTCCTGGGGATGGGGGTGGCGGTCATGACCAGCAGGTGCGGGGGTTTGCTGGCCTTGGACCGGAGCACGTCGCGCTGTTCGACGCCGAACCGGTGCTGCTCGTCGACCACGATCAGGCCCAAGTCGTAGAAGGAGACGTCGTCGCTGAGCAGGGCGTGGGTGCCGATGATGATCCCGGCGGTTCCGGAGGCGGCGTCGAGCATCGCCTGTTTCCGGGCCGCGGTGGGCATGGATCCGGTGAGCAGCGTGACCTGGACCGCGTCGGGGCCGAATCCGCCCAGCATGCCGTCGCGGGACAGCGGGCCGAGGGTGCGGCGGATCGATTCGAAGTGCTGCGCGGCGAGGACCTCGGTGGGGGCCAGCAGGGCGGCCTGTCCCCCGGCGTCCACCACCTGCAGCATGGCGCGCAGGGCCACGATGGTCTTGCCGGAGCCGACCTCGCCCTGGAGCAGGCGGTTCATCGGCGAGTCCTGGGCGAGTTCCGCGGCGAGTGTCTTGCCCACGGCTGCCTGGCCGGCGGTCAGGGTGAACGGCAGCTGCCGGTCAAAGGCGGTCAGCAGCCCCTCTGCGGCGGGGCGGCGGGCGGTGGCCTCCTCGGCGGCGAGCTGGGCACGGCGCCGGGCGAGGGCGGACTGGAGCACCAGGGCTTCCTGGTAGCGGAACCGGTCCCGGGCGCGCTGCCAGTCCGCGGGGCCGTGCGGGGCGTGGATGAGCCGGTAGGCGTCGGCGACCGGCACGAACATCTCCCGGGCCGTGATCTTTGCCGGCAGCGGGTCAGGCAGGTCGTCCAGGTCCGCGGTGTCCAGCAGCGTTTCGATGACCTTCTGGATGGACCAGCTGGTCAGCTTGGCGGTGGCCGGGTACACCGGGATGGGCATGGCGGCGAGCTTCTCCGGGTCCATCCCCGGGGTGTCCGGGTCCTTGTCCAGCAGCTGGAAGTCGGGGTTGGTCAGCCCGAGGGCGCCGCCGTAGCGGGTGATCTTTCCGGAGAACAGGGCGCGGCGGCCCGGCTGCAGCTCGGCCTTGGCCCGGCGACCGTTGAAGAAGCTCACCTTCAGGGTGCCGGCGCCCATCCCGGTGCCCGGGGCCTCGGCGTCGTCGGTGATCACGACGTCGGTCAGCGAGCCGGAGCGGGTCTTCATGAACCGGGTGCTGCTGGAGACTACCCGGGCAATCAGGGTGACGTCCTCGTCGAGCGGAACCTCGCTGATGGGTGTGAGTTCGCCGCGGTTCATGTAGCGGCGGGGGAAGTAGTTCAGCAGCCCGCCGACGGTGGTGATGCCGAGGTGTTTTTCGATGACCGCTGCGGAGCGCTTGCCGATCCGGCGGTCAAGGTCCAGCCCCAGTTCGGCGTTGGCCAGGTCAGCGTTCATGTCCGTCGGGGACCTGTCCTGCGGGTTCGCGGTCACCGGCGTCGCGGGGTTCGGCGTCCGGGACGGCCAGCTCGCTGATGCTGATGTCCGAAGGTTCGCCGGCGGACCGGATCAGGGCCACGGCGGGCCCGGCGTGCGGTACGTGGACGTGGACGCGCCAGCGGTAGGCGCCGGAGGCGTCGGCTGCCCCGCCGACCTGGCTCATGATGACGGAGTCGCCCAGTTCGTCGAGCCGCTGGCGCATCATGGCGGCGTCCAGCGGTGACAGGGTGATGGTGCACATGACTTCCACGCCCTCGTCCCTCGGCATGCCGGCGTGGATATGCGGGTCCTGAACGTCGTAGCCGTGCAGGCCGTCCAGCAGCTGGTCCTGGAGTTCCTCCCCGAGGACGGCGGAGCGGAGGCAGTCGAGGATCAGCAGCATCCCGACACCGCCTGCGTCCACCACATGGGCGGCGTGCAGCGCCTCCAGCTGGTCCTCGGTGCGCACCACAGCCGCGAGGGCGGCTTCCACGGCGGCATCGAGGGCCAGGCCCAGGGTGTGCCTGCTGTCGTCGCCTTCATGCGCCGAATCCACGGCGGCCGCGGCGCGGGCGGCGGCCTCCATCACGGAGAGCATGGTGCCGGGCACCGGGTCGCTCAATGCGGACCATGCCCGGAGCTGGGCCCGGTTCAGCGCAGCAGCCAGCAGCGGGGCGCTGAGCCGGGGATGGCCGGCGAGGGGTTCCGCGGCGGCGCACAGGAAAACGGCGAACAGCGTGCCGGAGTTGCCGCGGGCCTTTTCCATCGCGGCCATGCCGGCCCGGGCGAGGACGGCGCCGACGTCGTTCAGGGCAGGATCCGGCGGTCCGAAGGCCTGGACGGACGGATCGGCGCCGATCTGCGGTATCGCGGCGGTGTCCAGGCTGTGGAGGGCCTGGGCGGCGGCGCGGACCGTGAGGTAGAGGTTGGTGCCGGTGTCGCCATCGGCGACGGGGAATATGTTGATGGCGTTCAGGCGGTCGCTGTGGTTTCCAAGCGTCGTTTCTGCCTTGCTCAACCACCGCTTCATCGCTTGCGCGTTGGCGGCAATTTTAGTCTGCAAAGTGATCCCATCCCACAGTGTCAGCGGGCCTGCCCGCTATCTTGACGCCCGTGCTGTCCGTTGATGCAGGGGCTTCTACCGAGCCTATCGCAGTGAAACCGGGAGGCAGCTGAAGACTTGGGGGGAATGTGGCCAGCAGTCCGTGGTCCTCCCCGCCGCCCAGGATCCAGGCCATCGGATCGGTGCCGAGCAGTGCGGCGGCGGGCAGGAGCGGAACCGCAAGTTGTTCCAGTACCGACGCGTCCAGGTTCAGGACGGTGCGGCTGGCGGAAGCCATCCGGTTGCCGTCGCGGACCAGCCCGTCGGAAATGTCCATCATGGCGGTGGCGCCGGAATCCCGGGCCAGCGGTCCCCCCGCAAGTGGCGGCAGGGGCCGGCACTGGGTGTCCATCAGGGCGCGCTGGTCCGTGGTCAGTGCCTCGACGGGGATCGCCGATTCCAGCAGTGCCAGGCCCGCCGCGGCGCGCCCCACGGTGCCCGCCAGCGCCAGAATGTCCCCCGCGCGGGCGCCGGAGCGCAGTACGGGTGAGCCGCCGTCGAGGGTGCCGAGAATCGCCACACTGACAGCCAGTTCCCTGCCTCGGCCGAGGTCGCCGCCGGCCACGGCGCAGTCCGGGGCGCCCAGTTCCCGGATGCCGGCACTGAGCCCGTCGGCGAAGTCCTCGACCCAGGCGACCCGGGTGTCCGGGGGCATCGTGAGGCTGACAACCAGGGAGGTGGCGCGGGCGCCCATGGCGTTGATGTCACTGAGGTTTTGCGCGGCGGCCTTCCAGCCGACGTCATAGCCCGTGGTCCGGTAGCCGTTGTTCCATTCGAACCGGAAGTCCTGGCCGGCCACCTGGGTGTCGATGCTGAGAACTGCCCGTCCGTCCGGGGCCGCCACGATGGCGGCGTCGTCGCCCGGGCCCAGGATCAGGGACGGGTTGTGTTCCTGGCCGTAATGCAGGCGCGGGAAGATGCGTTCCAGGAGCTGGGATTCGGAGAGCTCCGCGACGGTCAGGGGGGCTTTGGGCAGGGTCGTGCCAGGCACGGCCGTTTCCGGCGCGGTCGCTTTAACCGGGGGGACAGTCTTGTGTTCAGGCACAGCCCTACGCTACCGCGGGGGACGACAACGGCGGCGGTCCGTTGTTGCGGGGTTTCCCGGCAAAGCTGCCCTGGGACGCCGCGCTGGCAACGTTTTCCCCGCTCCCTCAAGGCCATGCGAGACTCGTAGGCATGCCTCCGCCTCTGCCTGCGCTGAACGCCGTACCCCGGCGTGTCCGCTGGGTTCTGGGCGCCGTTTCCGGCGCCGTGATGCTGTGGCTGGTGGTGGCAGTCCAGTTGTTCGTCAATGTGGATCCCTTGAGCGTGCACCGCACGGACGCCGTGATCATGCTGGGCGGGGCCGCGTCCGAACGGATGCCGGTGGCGCAAAAGCTCCAGGGTGAGCTGCACATTCCGGTGCTCGTGTTGTCCCACACGGACACCCTGGGCAATGCGGCGGCCGACGATCTCTGCAAGTCGGCCGCGTTCCCCCGTCCGGGCCTGGTGTGTTTCCGCCCCGGCGGCATGGACACCCGGAGTGAGGCGGAGATCATTGCGGACCTGGCCGACGCCAACGGATGGACGTCCGTCACCGTGGTGACGTCCAGCTACCACGTCACCCGGGCGGGACGGCTGATCGAGCAGTGCACGACGGCGGACGTGCAAATGGTTGCCTCCCACCCCGTGCTGAGTCCGGGGCAGTGGCTGCGGCGGTTTGTCATTGAGACCGGGGGGCTCATCGATGCGTCCCTGCGGCCGGAATGCACGCCCAAGGGGCAGTGATGCAAGAATTGATGGGGAGGCCGTTGACGTTTCTCCAACTTGGCTAAGCCCAGTCCAACCGACTAGCCCGATCAGATGAGGAGGAGCGCACCGTGGACGATTCCAAAGACACTCCCCCGCTGGTCGCAGCTCCGCGCCATATGCGCAGGCGTTTTTTCCATGAGGAGATAGCCGACGAGCTCCTCGTACCGGGCGTGGACGCGTTGCCGTTGGAAGCCATCCCCAGTCACGGCGCCAAGCGACAGGCTTGGAACGCGTCGGACCGGGTCCACGCTTTTGGACGCAAACGCGCCGTTGCCCTATTGGCCGTGATAATTGTCTCGATCAGCATTCCCGCTCTTATATTCGCCCTGATTCTTGCGGGTTGAAAAATCTCTAAGGTCTCCCGTTACCGCTGACCGTGGGCCAAATCGCGTGATGTGGCGGGCACGGATTCAGTGATTCGATGCCAGTTCGCGTAGCATCGGTGCCGACGTCGTCCACAAATCTTTCGGGGGAACCTCCATGCCCATCATCATGCCTATTTTCGGCACCCGACCCGAGGCAATCAAGATGGCCCCGATCGTTGCCGCGCTACACGAGTCTGAGCTTTTTGAATGCGTTGTGACGGTCACCGGACAGCACCGCGAGATGCTGGACCAGGTCAACGAGCTTTTCGGCATTGTGCCGGACCATGACCTCAATATCCTGCAGCAGCGGCAGTCACTTTCCGCCATCATGACCCGGACCATTGACGGGCTGGACAAGCTCTTCGCCGAGAAGAAACCTGACGCCGTTATTGTACAAGGCGACACGACCACTTCGACTGCCGGTGCCATCGCGGCTTTTTATCACGGAATCCCGGTTGTTCATGTCGAAGCCGGACTCCGCAGTGGGGATCTCTTCTCTCCGTTCCCAGAAGAGGCCAACCGCAAGATCACGAGCCAAATCGCCAGCCTTCACCTTGCGCCCACCAGTGTCAGCCGTGCCAACCTCCTGGCAGAGGGCATTAATGCCAGTGACATCGTGGTCACCGGCAACTCCGTGATCGATGCCCTGCTAACAACGGTTGGCAAGAAGATCCCCTTCACCGACCCTCAGCTTGAGGACCTCGCAGCGAGCGGCCGCAAGATCCTGTTGGTGACCACCCACCGGCGCGAGAACCAGGGCGACGCTATGCGCGGAGTGGGCAGGGCCCTGGCCAGAATTGCGGACGCCGAGCCAGACATGATGATCGTTTTGCCGGCGCACAAGAACCCGGTGGTGCGCGAGGCCGTACTGCCCGCCCTCGAGGGCAAGCCGAACGTTATTGTCACGGAGCCCCTGGCCTACGGGGAATTCACCCGCATGCTCTCGCTGGCGCACATCGTCCTGACGGACTCCGGCGGAGTCCAGGAAGAGGCCCCCAGCCTTGGCAAACCTGTCCTGGTGATGCGGGACAACACCGAACGCCCGGAGGCAGTCGATGCCGGAACGGTCACTCTGATCGGCACCGACGAAGAGCGTATCGTGAAGGAAGTTGACCGGCTCCTGCACGACCAGGATCACTTCGATTCGATGGCCAACGCGGTGAATCCCTATGGCGATGGAAAGGCCTCCGAACGCACCGTCGCCGCTGTGGCGCATCTGCTAAAGCTCGGTAGCAGGATCGAAGAATTCGGTCTGTGACATAGCCGAAGTGCGGGAAGACTTATGCCGGGACTCATGCAACTTGACCGCGGTAAGGACTGGAGAACCCTTGGTGCCGACTAATTTTGACCCCATGAGGGAAGCTGTCGCGCGCCAGCTACCACAGGCAGCAGATGAATCGGCCCGGTTGCGTGCGGAAAAGTTCTTCCGAGACGGCGAAATTGTCACCGCAAGATTCGGAAACCTCGCCTTCAACGGCGGCGAAATTTGGGCGGACACAACCAAACGCTCGCAAGCGCGGTTTGTTCACGGCTTCTTATTCTTCGCTGACTGGCACGGAACGGCGCTCAGTGATCAGGGCTCGGCCCCCGAGTACGCGGCCTTCGCCCTACGCGTGGCCCGTAATTGGGCGGCGAACTACGGTGACGGCACACGGATCCCTGAAGTGTCCCACCACGACGAGACCACGGCCCAACGGCTAATCCAGCTCACGGCCCTGCTCATGCGGGTGAAAGACCTCGTACCCGACGATGACTACAGTTGGCTTGCCGAGCTGGCGTTGAACACCGCCCGCCTCCTCGCGACGGACAAGTTTCATGCGACCGGCAATAACCACGGAATGTTCCAGGACATCTCACTGCTCTATTTTTCGGTTATGTGCGACTTCGTCCCGCCCAATGAGCGCGAGGACTTCTTTGCGATCGCCACGACGCGGTTGTATTCGTATTTTTCGACGTCGTTTACTGCCGACGGTGTCCACATCGAAAACACACCGACCTATCACCTGATGGTGTCCAAGCATGTCCACGGCGTGTTGAAAATCCTCTCTAAAACGGGGCACCCGGATTCTGTTTATTACAGCTCGCTGCTCCGGAACGCTGCGGAGTACGCGGCTCATGCGCTCATGCCGAACGGCATGTATCCGCCAATCAGCGACACGACCCAGCAGGTGGAGACTCGAGCGGCGCGGCAAAACATCTTCGAAAGTGCTGAATTCGCTTATGCTGCTTCTGCAGGAAAAATAGGCTCGAAACCCCAACGGAGAACGCTAGTTCTGCCCGACTCCGGATATGCGATCTATCGAAGCTCCTGGGGGAATCCCAGCGCTACTTTCGCATTCTTCAGCGCGGCTTACAACGCGAACTACCACAAACACTCCGATGATCTAAGTCTGTTTTTGCGCAGCGACGGAGTCGACCTGCTGTCAGAGGCAGGCGCCTACGGATACGACTACAAGGACCCGCTGACCAAGTACGGATATTCGTCCTATGCGCACAACTGCATCGTCGTGGACGGCATCTCCCTACCGCGGACCGACGGGTCAGCACACCTCACCACCCTCGAGGCTCACGAGGTCCGCGCCGACGGCTACAAAGTTACCGGTCGCACACAGCGGTTGACGGATACAACTCATTCCAGAACCGTTGACATCCAGGAGCGAGACGGCATTCCCTACATCGACGTGTTCGACACGATCGAAAGCCAAGACGAACACAGCTACGAACTGCTCTGGAATCTCGGCCCGGACGTTGAAGCAGTCGTTCACGGACAGGGCTTTGAGCTGTTCCACGATGGCCGCAAGGTCATGGATCTCCAATTTGAGGCGAATGTCCCCACCAGTGTCTCGCTTCATAAGGGCGAAATGCGGCCCAAGCCGCTCGGCTGGCGCTTTCCGCGCTTCGGCGAAGCTGTGCCGGCTCCGGTCGTCAAAATCTCATTCAAAGGCAGTTTCGCAAAGCTTGCCACCCGGATTCGCCTGACTGATTTCAGTTATCTCGACCGGGGACTAAACGACAAATCGGCTTCTTGGCGACGCAGCAGCGGAAGCGTCGGCCTGAACTATCTCTCAATACCGGCCAGCTCCGATTCAGGCGCCGGGAAACTTGCTGTCGTATTTACGGCGATACACCAGCCAGGCGACTTCACGTTCAACTACAAGAAAACTGTAGATGCGGCTGGCGTGCATGCCTTGTATATCCTCGACGATTTTGGGGATCAGGGGTCGTATTATTTGTCCGATCACGGAGACAAGTCGATCTTTGCCGCCACGCAGGCGCTTATTGCACAGGAACTCGCAAGCTTGGGCTTGACGGGCAAGGACCTCATCACGGCAGGATCCTCCAAGGGGGGGAGCGCCGCAATACTCCACGGCATCGCAGCCGGAGCCGGGCGCATCATTGTTGGTGCCCCGCAAGTCAAGATCGGCTCATTCCTCAGCGCCCCGCACCCTAACATGGTGCGCTTCATGATGGGAGACAACAGCGAGGAGTCAGTGAGCGCCCTCGATGCGGTGGTCTTCAACGCCATCGACGGCATGCTCGATACGACCCGCCTGTCGATTCTGGTAGGCGAGGCCGACCACCACTTTAAGAATCATGTCCTCCCTCTCAAGTCCCATGCCGAATCAAAGCAAAAGGTGTTGGACCTGACGGTTCTACCTGGCCTTCCGCACGCCGAAATCGGCGCCGTCTATCGGGATTTTCTGACAGACAGCATTCAGCAAGAGATTTCGGAGACGGGCGAAGATGTTGTGCGTTACAGCTTCCGGCGCTCCAGCGAAAATCCGGCAACCCTTAGACTGGAGGTGAGAATGCCGGCCGGCTGGGAGCTAGCCTCCCGCCTCTTTTGTGGATCCGAGCCGGTGGAGCGAACGTCTTACGAACCGGAGGACAACGTGCAGTGGAGCGCGCTTCCCGCCGGCCGGTACAGGGCTAGAGTGTTCGTGAGAAACCCGGAAGGTGATTCCGTCCTTCCGTTCACGACTTCCTGGGTGACGTTACCCTAATCCGCTGACCTGAGGCAGCTAGTAGGCTGATGTGCTCAGGGCCAAGCTCCGAACCTGTGGCATCGACAGTTTGATGATAGTCAATGGCTGGCCGCTGGGTCCTTTCTCAGGCGCGGGGGCAACCGAAAGGGAGGAGCCGGCCGGGACACCCGTAAACCGGAGAACCAGAGTCTGGCCGCTGCGGCGCAGCACGGCCCGGTCAGAGCCTAAGCTCACGGATGCGTCGGTAACCCACTGCCAAACGAGGTCCAAGGGCTTGTCCGAACGAATAGCATCTTTGATCACCATCGATGTCGTTCCATGGGATGTGGAACGGGTTGCTGCAACCGAGCCAGGGAAGGCTTGACGGAGATCGACCACTGCACTGGACGTGGTTGGTGCAGTGATCGGGGCGCTTGCGCTGAGGGGCTGGTTCTGACCCTGAACCATCAGCGTCGAGTGGGCGGAAGTACCCGGCTTCCAATAGGTCCAGCGGGTCGGTTCCGACCAATAACCAGGCGGCGCCCCGTCTGGGGCCCCTGGGTCTACCGACCACTGGACCCCCCGGCGAAAGAAGGAGACCGCTCCTAGATCAAGGTGCGCGTGGTTGGCGCTATTCAGCCCGCCCTTGAGTGTCGCCGTGCTCGCTGGCAGGTGAAGGGCCGCTAGGCCGGTCTGCGGATAAAGGGACGACTTCTTAGGAGGCAACACGCCAGCCTTGGTCCCCCACCACATGAGGTATGCATCCGGCTTCTGTTTGAATCTTTCGGCAACCCAAGCCGCGACTTCGGGGGCGTTTCTAGTGTGCGCATCCCAAGCTGGCATTAGCGGGCTGAGCTCCGCTGGCTTTGCGTCAGCGAAAGGCGTCGGCAAGTTGTCAGGTCCTGTGCTGTTCATTGCGTAGCCCGAAACCTTTGACAGCGAAGGCATCCCCACCGGGTTGGTTGCGTAAGTATTGGGCAACGTTGAGTAAAGAACAGCAATAGCTCGACTCTGATACGTCCAGTAGCCTGGGCCCTCCTGGGTACCTCCGTCCGCTGTTATCAAGCGAAGAGCCGCCTGGATGGAAACGAGGGACTCCTTGGCCAGCGCGGCTGCCCGCGCTGGAGTCTTTTTAAGGAAGACAGCGGCCGCTACAAAGTTCGCCGAGTTGTGGATCGCGGCTATGTTCGTCGCTGCGTCGACAAAATTATCACTGTCTGCCTGCAAGCACGTCTGAGGTCCGAGCCATCGAACCAGGACAGTCTCCTCCATACCGGTTGACCTTGACCAGTCGGTCGCCGTCGACGCTGCCAGCAATAGGTGCGACGACGCCAGCGTGTCCATGCCCTCGGGTCCCGCTGCCAGAATTTCTTTGGCTTCCACGGCCAGTACACTGCGGGATGCCGCATCTGAGCCCGACAACCAGCCGTATCCCAATCGTGCCACCCTCGGAACATAGGCCTCCCGTAGCTCCGCCAAAGGCAAATCGCTTGCTACTTCAGCGGTTGCTGCTCGAAGCATTTGGGCATGCACCGACCCAAGGACGGCATCGGCGGCCTGCCTCGCCTTCGCGTCAGTCAGCAATTTGCTCGAGGTGCCAACACCGGGACCTACTGTGGGCAGCACGGGTTTGAATGCACTGCTGGCCGAAGGCAATGCGCATCCTCCGGGAAATCCGACCCAACCAGGGACCGCTGGAATTGAACCGGACCCGCTTTGGAGCGTTGCCAGCCAAGCCTGGGACTTCAGGTTCGGCGCCTGAACCGGTTTACCGATTATGCCCAACTGGGTGGCTGTATCGGCCGCCAATTGCGTGGTGAATGCACTCGCGCGCTCTTTGGACGCTCCGTAAGTCGACAGGGTCATGTGGCCAGCAGTGAGGTCGCTTAGTGCCGTGGTTGCGACCTTCTGCTGGGCAGTCCGAAGGTCCACCAAAATGGTCAGCTGCTCAGCAACTTTTCGGATTGTGGCCGCTTTGGTTGCTTCTTCGCCCATCCGCACTGCGACGGCGTCCATTGCCGATTGGGTCGTCGCCGCGGTCAATGCACCGCCAGCCTCCTGAAGAGAAGCGGTTCCGCCCGCTATTGAATTCTTCACGATGAGTGCATGCGCCCGAGCCAGCCCTGCCACGTACGGGCGAGCTTTGACGTAATCCTGACCAGCAGCATAAGAGATCTGGCGCAGGGTGGCCCGCTGTTCGCTCAGGGTTGCAGCCGATGCCGGACCTGCCACCGTCACAGCGGTAAAGACACAAATGGCAAGCCCAGCGGCGGTGGAACAGAGCCACCGGCTGTACCGTCCCGCTGATTTGGCCCTGCGGTCAAGGGAATCTACAGAATGCAACGGCGACTTCACGGGCTGGCTCCATGATTCTATTAAACTGACTGGCATCTGGCCCACAGAGGAATACAATGCTGAAAGGCACTCCGTGGATTCACTCGCGCAGCTGAGCAGCACACTAGCGCCGGACCAGTCTATTCGCCGAGCACCAGCCCAATTCGCCGCCGTGGCGCAGTTTTGGCGAAGGATTGGCAGTAGCTTGCTGGCACTGTCTTTCAGACCGAACGAATCAGTCGGAGCCTTCCCCCAAAATGACGGCTGCAAGCGATGAGAGCACCATTCGGGAATCGAACTGGGATAGTACGTACTCCTGTGCCAGAACAGTAGCCTGATCCCAGGAAGCATCATCCAGTGAACCAATGAACTTGGCCATCTCGCCCGCATCGGCATGCAGCCAGCTCGTCGGATAGATCTGATCCGCGCCCGCCCATGCGAGGCTTGCAGGTAACGCGCCAGAGGCGGCACCGTCGGGCAATGTAAGGTGAAATGATTCAAAGTCGCTGAGCGAAAGCACCACTCCGATCTTCTGGTACCACGAGGCCATGTCGTCGCCTTGGGCATCAAATGACACGGCGCCAACAAGCAACGGATCAGTTTCGATTCGCCGGTACTGCTCTTCGTAGAATGACATTTCTTCGGGACGATTGGCCATCCACGCGAATTCTTCTGGCCGCCGGCCCTTGATGAAGAGTCGATAGCGGTCGTCCTGCATCCGGAGAATCCGCAGGACGTCCAAGGCCTTGTCCAAACGTTTTCGAGCAGGCACTATGCCGACAAACCCTAGATTGAATCTGGCGTCCCTCACCTTGCTTCGCTGCAGGCCCTTCGTGTCCACAGCATTCGGAACGACGCGGCTAATGCCTCGTGGAACCCCATGATCGCGAATCGCCACCTCCTGGATGTGAGTGCCAACAAAGATCACCTCGTCCACAGCCTCGTACGAAACTTCGTTCACGAAGGGGCGGAAGATTTCCTGGAGATGAAGCCGGGTAACCATACGCTGGTGCGAAGATTTGTTCTTCGAATACCAAACCGCGTTACCGAGCGTCCATTCGCAGAAAATGACATCCGCCTCCGCGAGCAGACGCCGGCTCTGCAATTCATCGTGCTTGTTGTGATCCAACCATTTGTCAATAGTGACGCTGTGACCCAAGGCTTCAAATTCTGAAATGATGCCGGCGGCAAACTTGAGGTCATGCCCCGCAATCAGTACGCTCTTTGGCCTGCTGAGGGGCTGCTCCACGGATGCCTGTTTCACGGACACAAGTTCCCGCCGGAGCGAGAGTTGCCCATCGCCCTGAGTGCCGGCGAGTGCGCTAAGCAGCGGGCTTCCCTCTATTGTCGAGCCACGACGGGCGAGGCCGAGTCCTGGGATGTCCAGGTCGTCACTCGATATCGCGATGGAACTCCATGCTCCGAAGCTGGTGGCAGTGAGCATGTCCTCAAACACCGTTCGATCGCAATGCCCCGTTCCAGGAACACCGATGAACGCGAGCCCGTCCGCTTCCGCCCGCTTGGATGCGTCGGCCATGTCCGCGACGATCTCAATAGGAAAGTCGGTGGTTGTCCCACCGTGAGTGGAATATATCCGAACGGGTCGAACGGTCTGCATCGTAAGCACCGAGGCGATTTCTGGAGTCAGATTTTGAACGAAGACTGCATAACTCGGCATCTCAGGTGCTTCCACGATTAGCCCCGCAGTGCGAAGAACGTAGGCCAGACGGTGAGCCGCAGTGTGACCCCTGTGGACGTGCCTGTAGGCGAGCCATGCGTCCCTAATGCGCGCGGGCTCGTTATTCATCCATTCCGTAACTAACAGATCCACTTCTTCTGACCGCTCGACGACCGGCACAAGGCCATTCATGACCTGTTGCACGCCGACGCCTCTGCCGCTCAGGACAGCCGAGCCGGATGCGGCGACCTCCATGACGCGCCGGGAGAACATTGTGGGCGAATCGTCGACAGAGTTGACATTTACGTGCACCGGATGGGCTTTGTAGGCGTCAACCATTTCCACATAGCTCAGTCCTCCCCGCACGAACCGGGCCAAATGTGCCGGGAAGCGGTAGGGACTCTCAGGATTTAGATGCTGCCGGTCGTAGATCGCCAACCCGTGGTTCTTGGCAACGTCAAGGATCTTGGTCAATTCCTCGGACCGGGCCTTGTAGCGGTCGCCGTAGTAGGAACCGGCGTAGGCGACGGAGTGATCATAAGCGCGGTCGGAAGGAAGAATGTTGTGGAGCCGCGGTTGCGCATAAAAGGATAGCGAAGCAACGGTTTGCTGCCGGGGGCCGGCGTCCGCTTTGTACCGGCGAATGCAGTCAGAGTCCGTCGTGAATACATGGTCAAAAAGAGCAGCCGTCCGGCTGAATCTGTTGAAGTGCACCGGATCTTCCTTGTTCCAGAAGATTGTCGGGATACCGCGGGTGTTGCAGTGTTCCAGAACGGCCTTCAACGTCGAGAAGTTTTCATCGTCGTAGTAGCCAATCTTTTGCTTCCACAAGCCGTCCACCCCTTCCCAGGCGGATTCCACCAGCAGAGCGTCCAGCGGCTGCGCATGGACCTGCTGGCGCCACGATTCGGGCCGGAGCTCAACCAGCGTCGATTCGCTACGCATACCCTCAAGGGTGAATTCGTCGGCAATGATACCGATGGTCATTTCCGAGAGTCTCTGTCCGTCAGCAGGTGCTGCCAGCTTGCCGGCCCGGCCGTGCGCTTCCACGGCTTTGCTGCCGGTCGACCGCCAGGTGCGTTCGTCAATCGCCCACAGGCGGGCCCGTCTCCCCATCGAGGCGCGCAGCTCGGAGTCGTGAGCCAGGACGGTGATCGTCTCAGCAAGGGAACGCGGGTTTCCAGCTTCGGCAAGCAAGGCTCGGGCCTGTCCGGGGCCCGCAAGATCGCGCAAGGGGGCGAGATCGCTGAGTATCAAAGCCTTGCCGCTTGCCATTGCCTCGAGAGGCTTGAGCGGCGAAACCATTTCTGTTACCGGCAGCCGCCGCCGGGGACAGGGCATGATGTCAAAGAGACTGACGTAGTCCGGGATCTCTCCAGCAGGCACACGACCTGTGAATTTGACGCTTTCAGCGATTCCGAGCTCAACGGCCTGGCGTTTCAGCTCGGGCAACTGAACGCCGTCGCCAACGATCACCACCGTGACGTCCAGTCCCTCGTCGAGGACTATTTTCGTTGCGTCCAAGAGGTCCTCCAGGCCCTCATACGCGACGAGGCTTCCGGCGTAGCCGACCACGGTTGTGGTATCCGCCAGTCCAAGTTTTCTGCTCAGGGATTCAAGGGGAGGCATGGGAGCGAAAGTATCGGTGTCCACCGAGTTCGGCATCAGGCTGATTGAGGATGAGTCGACCCCGCGCCGTGTCAATTCGTCCCGGACCTGGCTCGTTATTGCCAGGACGAGATCGGCCTCTGTCGCCACCAGAGTCTCGAGACCGACAGCAAGCTTGAAACGGTCTGTCTGCCCCCAATGGGGCTTATCCGACAGCTGAGTGATCTCCCAGAGTCCGCGAACTTCATAGGCGAAGGGGATGCCGAGCCGGCGGGCTGCCATGAGCGCCGGCAAAGCTGTCACGTAGTTCGAGGCAGCCTGGATAAGTGACACCCGGTTACGCTGAGCCTCGCGAACATAGACGTCAACAGCTTCGGCCAGATAGCAGTCGAGGCGGTCAGCAGTCCAGCTTGATCCAGGGTTGAAGATATGGGTGACGCCGCTAATGTCACGTTCGAACCGTTCGTGCGAGGAAACTTCGACGTCGACTTTCGAATCCCAGGGGTATCCGGGACGCGCCACGACGAGAACGTCTTCACCGCTGGCCTTGAGTCCTGCGACGACGCCATCGGTCCGCGTCGAATAGCCGTTGCTGTTGAAATAGCCGGTGCTGTGTGCGCAGTACATGATCCGGTTGCGCTCCGCCAAGTATCCGGCGTTGGGTTGCCGGGGGGCGAGGAACTGCTCCCTGGTCAATAGATCGCGCTGCCCAAGGATATTTTCCACAATTTGGAGTTCAGATCCGGCCAGGTCGCCTAGGAGTACGGAATTCTGCCGAATGAACTCTGCGGGCTCGAGGATCGCACCTCTGACGAAGTAATCGTGGGAGATTAGCTTGAGGGCGGCGGCCTTGGATGGCTGCGTCTCAAACTCAACGAGGAGGTCTTCGCGCCCGACTAACGTGAGCATTGCGGCCTTGACCCGTTCGGGGGCGGCCGGCCGGTCCATGGTGGAACCGCCGGGCTGCTTCGATGACGATCGGGCTGGTCCTCCGGGGGAAGCGGGCACTGGCGATTTCGGGATGCTCCGGGCCGGACTCCCGGTGTCGCCGAAGACCCGGGCGAGACTCCGTGCGGGGGCGAGAACTGCCTGCCCGACACGGAGACTCTTGGAGGATCGGAGGGCCTTGAGTGTTGATTTCAGCTTGTTGCGATCTTCGTTCGCAGTTTTCAGCTCAGCTTTTGCATTGTCCCGGGCCCGTCGCATGGCACGGAGATCCTTCTCCAAAACCTCCATACGCTGCCCGCTCTTGGCTTCATGGGCCAGCAGCCGCTCATAATCCTGAATGACAGCGTCGATATCCTGGAGATACCTTTTGCGTTTGGCCAATTTGACTGTCGCCACCTGGGCAACTTCATCTGCATGCTTCAAGGCTTTGCTCCGTGTCCGCGTCGGGTTTTGCGAATTACTGCCAGATTCCGCGTGTATCCAACACAGGCTTCCCTGCCATGAGCTGCTGGTCCATTTCGACAAAGTCGTCGTGATCCACGAGGAGCAGCACTGCGTCAGCGGCGGCGACGGCCACCTCCAATTCCTGCAGCACCACGTTACTGAGACCTCCAAGCTGCCGCGGCAGCCGGTCCACATGCGGTTCAACTACCAGCAGCTCTGCGCCGTCCAGCTTGGCGCTAAGTTTTTCGACGATTGCAACGGCGGGTGACTCCCGGAGGTCATCAATGTTTGCCTTGAATGCCAGTCCCAAGACAGCGATCTTGGGCGATACGGTCTCACCAACGGCTTCCTGTACTTTCTTTACGACCCAGTCGGGCTTCGAGTCGTTGGTCTCGCGTGCCTGCCGGATCAGCTGGGCTTCCTCCGGGGCGGCGGCGACAATGAACCAGGGATCGACGGCGATGCAGTGGCCACCCACGCCGGGGCCCGGCTGCAAGATGTTAACGCGGGGGTGGTGGTTGGCGAGTTTGATCAGTTCCCAAACGTTGATGCCGAGCTTGTCGCTAATCACCGACAGCTCATTCGCGAAGGCAATGTTGACGTCCCGGTAGGAATTCTCAACGAGCTTGGCCATTTCCGCCGTTGCTGCATCGGTGACGAGAATCTCCCCCTGGCAGAAGACTGCGTACAGTGCTTTCGCGATCTGCGCTGCCTCCGTGGTTAAGCCTCCGACGATGCGGTCATTGGTGACAAGCTCAATCATGATACGGCCGGGCAGCACTCGCTCGGGGCAGTGCGCCACATGGATGGACGGCTTGCCACCAGCTCCGTCGAGACTCAGGTCCGGCCGCAGGCTGACGAGGTAGTCTCCGAGGAGCTGCGTCGTTCCGGGAGGTGATGTGGATTCAAGAATTACGAGTTCTCCGCCCACAAGCTGGGGTGCGATGCCCCGCGCTGCGGCCTTGATGTAGGTAACGTCCGCTGTGTGGTCGGCGTTAAAGGGGGTGGGGACGGCAACGATATAGGCCTGGGCAGCAGGAGTCTCAGTGGAGGCGCTGAGCTTGTGCTGGCTCACGGCGCCGGCTACGTAGGATGCTAAGTCTGGCTCGACGAACGGAACTTCACCACGGTTGACGGACTCTACGGTGTCCGGGTTTACGTCCACACCAATGACACGGATGCCGTTGCCCGCCAGAATCGCCGCGGTCGGCAGGCCGATGTAACCCAATCCGATGACAGCTACTGTTTCAATTTTATTCAAGGAGAACCCCCACTCAGACAGAGACTTGATCTCTGTAATTTCCAAAAAATTTCAATGCACCGCTGGCTAGCAACTCTGCGTCGCTAATCTTCCAAGTGTGGCCTTCAGCGGCACGCTGCTGACAGTAGTTGAACCTGTCGGACGCATAGATCGCACCCCCGCCAGCAACGACATCACGAAGGAATCGTGTGTCTTCTCCGGTGCCCACTGCGGCAAAAGGGCTGCTGCGGAAAACATCAGCCGAGCCCATGATTGTGGGCCCCATGACCGTCCGAGTATACCGGTGCTCCCACTCTGGGAAACGAAGCAAGGTTGCATTCTGGTCCGCGAGGTACATGTAGTGCGCATGCTTGCCCACCACGTCCGCCCCGGAATACTCCAGTGCGAAAAGCTGGTCACTGAGGTAATCTGCGGCGTAGAAGTCGTCGTCGTCCATCTTGGTCAGAACCTGCCCGGAGGCCGCCGACACACACATATTCAGGCACTCCCCCAAGGAAACGCGAGCGTCTGCTGTCAGCAATGTCACAGCTGAAACACCATATTGTTCTTTGAGCTGACGGATGGTCGCAGCGTTTGCCGCAAAGCCGTGCGTCAATAACACCAGCTCTGCGTCCCCGTCACGCTGGCTTCCAACGGTTTGGAAAACGTGCTCTAGCTGCCAGGGCCTAATGGTGGAAACCAGGACGCTTATAGTAGGGCGCCGGGCGTGACGGGATAGCTCCGGAGCGACGGCGGCCAGTATCTGGTTGCTTCGCGCCCGGTAGGTATGTTCACGCCAAATCCTCCGCTGTCCGCGGTGCAATTGGCGCTCTCCCAGCTCAGGATTCCGGTGCAATGCGCGGAGAAGGTGCTCCGCCTCCGTCTGGGTGGTGACGGTGAAGATTTCGTCCGGACGGAAGTGGGTGCCGATGGCCGCACTGGGAGTGGTTACCACGTTGGACCCAGAGGCAATGATTTCGAAGACCCGCCGTGAGCACATGGTGGGCGAATCAACCACAGAGTTCACGTTGAGGAATGTCTTGAACGCCTTGTAGGCCGTGAGCATCTCGGGATAGTCGAGTGAGCCCACAACTCTGCCGGCAAACGGCTCCGGGAACTGATATTTCGGGTCTCCGCCCACCTCTCGCGAGAAGATCTCCAGACCAGTGCCCATGGAGGCTGAGGCAGCCCCGGCCGCGTTCAGCAGGAGATCCAACTGCTCGCGGCGCTCGGGGTACTTCTCAGTGAAGTACATGCCGCCGAAGGCCACGTCACGTTCGTGCCATCCGTACTTCGGCCGGACCGGATTGTTGAAAACTGGACTGGCTGCGAATGGCAGCACGTCCACGCGGTCGTGACCAAGGTCCTTCTTATAGGCCTCCAGCTTGTTGGAGTCGCTAGTGAAGACAAGGTCAAACAATTTGGCTGCCGATAGGAAGTCATCGTAGTGTGGCGGGTCTTCTTTGTTCCAGAAGACGGTCGGAATCCCCTGTTCTCTGCACCACGCCGTCAGCTGGCCCAACGCTGACGACCGCGTGTGGTCCTGACGGGCAATTTTCCCGGCCCACTGGCCTCGATGGCCATTCCAAGCAGACTCAACGAACAAGAAATCAATAGGTCGTTCTGTAAGTTGATCCTGCCAGGATTTTGGTGAAAGCTGCACGCAGTCCCACTCGAGCCCGAAAGCGAGTGAAGAAAAGTCATCGAGCACCACACCAACACGGGCAGCACATTCGGCCGTGTTCAGCGCTGGCTGAACAGCCGAGGGACGAAATCTCAGCCGCTGTTTCTTCCCCCGGCCCACCCAGACGCCCTCAGCACCGCGAACCGTCTCCAGTTTTCGGTGACCGGCTTCAAAAGCTTGACGCGCCAGCCAAGTCCGGACCTGCTGCGGACCGCCTGCCCGGAGGTGCCAAAGAAGTCGGCGCAAGTCCCCGATACGGCGCCTCATACCTTGGACCGCCGCAGTGAATTACGATCGCTGACGTCTGCTACTTGGAGGTCGTGAATCATCCTTCGGCGGAGTTTCAAGGCCCCCACTCGGTCGCCTTCGGCTAGCCGCTGGGTAAATAACCGGTACCACTTGACCACGTCAGCCGGAGCGCCATCCGCCAGCAGTTCACCCTCATCAATCCAGATTGCCCTATTGCATAAATCCAGGACCGTCGACATGCTGTGGCTGACCAGGAAAACGGTGCCGGCCTGGCCAAGCAGCTCCAGCATGCGTTTGCGCGTTCTGTCCTTGAACTGGGCATCGCCGGTATTCAATGCTTCGTCGATTATGAGAATTTCCGGATCGATGGCCGCGGCAATTGCAAAGCGAAGCCTGGAGCCCATGCCCGCCGAGTACGACTTCATCGGCATATGGATCGCCTCCCCCAACCCGGACAATTCGACAACCGCGGCATATTTTTCGTCGATCTGCCGGCTGGTCATGCCCATGGCAAGGCAACCCAAGATGATGTTCTGGTCCCCGGAAAGCCCTGGAATCAGCGCTGCATTCACACCAAGCATCACTGGCGTTGACGTCGCATACACCGCTCCCGAGGTCGGCGGGATCTGCCCACCCACGAGTTTCAGCAGCGTGCTCTTGCCGGAACCGTTCCTGCCGATAATGCCGACCGACTCCCCGTGCTGCACAACCAGGGACAGCTCCTTCAGTGCGGTGACGTTCACAGCCGTCGTCCTGCCAACGCCCTGTTTCAGCATTTGCCAAGTAGATCCTGCGGGCGCCGCCTCATCCCGGGAACGGGATGTTGTTTTGTAGATCATGCTGACTTTGTCAATGACGACAGAAGGCGTGCCCTCCACGAAATTCAGCTCAGAGCTCTCGACCATAGGACTCCTCCCCCCGCCAGAAAACAAGGGTCCCGACGGCCAGTGCCAAGATTGACCAGAGCGCAAGGATGACCCAGGAACGCCACTCTCCGGTGCTGCCGTACAGCAGCGCCTCTCTGGCCAGGTCGAGGACATTATACAAGGGGTTGTATTCCATGATCGTCTTAACCACGGGCATATCGTTGAATCTCTCGATTGAGTAGAACATGCAGGAGGCGTACATCCACAACCGCATCGCGTAGGAAATCAACTGGCTGGCGTCGTTGAAGACGGAGACTACCCTTGCGAGGATTAGTCCAATCCCTAGGTTGAAAATGAACTGCAGCACCACGATCGGGATCAATAGCAGCCATCGCCAGGAAATCTCTTCCGCCGGCGGCAACACTATGATCAGGATGAGCATGGTGATCAGGACCGGGATGTTGGACAGCAATTCACGCAGGTTGGCCGCCAAAACCAAGCTGGCGCGCGGAAACTGGAACGCGTGGATGACGTTTTTGTTCGCAGTGATAACGCGGGATGACGAGGTAATAGCGCGAGTAGACATCTGGAAGAGGAAAACGCCAATAATCAGAAATGCGACGAAGTTGTCGATGCCAGTTCCGGACTTCAAGATGACGCCCATGATCAGGTAGAACATCAACCCGTTCAGTAGCGGTCCCAGCACCAGCCAGGCCCGGCCAAGACGATCCTGCTCGTTGCCTGTCTGAACGCGGGCCTGAGCATCGTAGAAGATGAAGTGCCGGTAGTCCCAGAGAGACACAAGGTAGTCGAGCAACGGTGGTCTAGCACCCACCCGCCGCAGTCCGCGCAGGTTTACGGACGTTGCCACCGCGGTGGATTGTGGCCCTCGGGGGGCCTCCGTAGTATTTGTGCTCAACGAGGAGCCTCCATCAGTTGCTGGTATGCGACGTTGAGGGTCTCGGCATTTGCTTGCCATGTGCGACGGTCAAGCACGTCCCGTCTTCCTGCCTCCCCCAGGCCGACCCTGAGCTCCGGGGAGCCGAGTAACCGTTCCAGTTTAGTCGCGAAGTCCTGGCGATCCTCCGCAACGGCGAGAAGCCCATTGAAACCGTCGATCACGATCTCCTCGAGTGCGTCCAGGCGGCTGGAAACGACAGGCCTGCCGGAAGCCAGCGCCTCTACAGGCTTCAACGGCGTCACCGAGCGAGTGACGTCCAAGTCTCGTCGCGGAACAACAAACACATCAAGAGCCCGGTGGTAGAGGGGCGCGCGGCTTCGAGGCACGCGGCCCGTGAAGATAATGCGGTCCGAAAACCCGCCGAGCTTGGCCTGTTCCTTCAGCGCCGGCAGCGATTCACCGTCCCCGACTATCAACAGGCGTAGCCCCGGGTTTCCTGGGGCCAGCAGCTCGAAGGCTCCGATGAGATCCTCGATACCTTCGTAGGGAACAAGGCTGCTGACGGTGCCGATGTAGTGACCGTCTGCGGGAAGACCCAGCTGGCGGCGAGCAGTAGCTACATCCCCCGGCTCATCTAGGAAATCCCCACCGACGGCATTGGGGGCCAAAATTACCTTGCCCTCCGGAACACCAGAGGAAACAATGTTCGTCTTCATCGCACGCCCGAGCGTGACCACAAGGTCCGCGTCCCGCATAACATCGGCTTCGCGCTCGCGAAACAACAGGTAGCGTTCGCTATTTCGAGCTTTCGGCCCCCTCGCGGACGCCCAAGTGTCCGCGAGCTGTCCCCGGACCTCGTACACCCATGGGACTCCCAAGGCCTTGGCTACAGCACGGACGACAATGCCGTTGACGTAGTGCGTGGTGGTGTGGAGCACCGCCGGTTTGAATTCCAACGCTATTCGGAGTAATTCCTCTGCCTGCTGCTGCAACCGCGCGTCCATGGTTGGCGCCAAGACGGCTGGCAGCAGCCGACGGTAGCGGACTCCATCGACAACATCGCAGGTACGCGCCAGCAGCTTTCCCACTTGGACGGGATATCCCAGCCTTGTAACCGCCAAAACGTTCCAGCCAGCCTCCTGCTGGGCCAGTAGCATCGAATGGGAACGCTGCGTGTAGCCACTGCTCGTGTGCGGAAGGGAATTGGTGAGGAGATGCAGGACGCGCCCAGGCACAGGAAGGTACCTGGACTGGTCGGGCAGTGCCGGCGTGTGGCCCTGCATCACCCGAAGTTCGCCAGACAGCCGGGCCCACTGCCTCCGTGCTCCCGGACCAGCTCCTTCAAGGACGGCGACGGCAGCACTCACCGCGCCTTGGTGCCAGAATTTGCGCGCCTTAGCGGACTGGAGGCCGGAGCCATTCTCTGCTGCGTCCAACAAGCGGTCTGATAGGTCAGGCTGGTTTGCGACGAGGGCAATGTCCGCCAGGCGCCGCGCGCGGGCTCCTGTCGAGTTTCGATCCAGGGCAAGGCGGAGACGTCTCTCGACGTCGCCGCGATCTCCAAGACTGAGCGAGGCGAGGATCACCGGCACTGCCGCAGAGCCATGCGGCGCCGCTACGCAGGTCAGTCGGGCAAGCGGCAGGACGGCGGCTGCCGGCAGCCGCCGCGAGACCTGGAGGAAAAGCACTACCGGATCATCGGTGAGGTGCTGCCACGCTGTCGTCGCGGCGAGCAGCAGGTTCTTCAAAAGCTGCACCATCAGTTGGTCGTGGATCCTTTGCCGAGAAGTAGTGTGATGAGATCCATATAGTCGCCCGCCAACCGTTCGTATTCGGCGTGGGTCTTTACCCACTGCCTGCTGTCCCCATTACGGACGAGCCTTGCGCGGTCGGCGGCAAGTTCACGCCAGAGGGCGGCCAGTTCATCCGGATCGCTTGCCACGATGTCTCCGGCTTCAGCGTCACTAATGATCCTCGCGGCTTCGCCACGGACGATCGCCGTAACATGCCGGCCCACTGCCAGCACCTCATAGGTCTTGGACGGGACTGTCGTCTCGAAGGACTTCCAGTCATCGCGCAGGGACACGAGGCAGGTGTCCGCAGAAGCGTAGCGCTCCAACATGGCTTCGCCGTGGAGAGGTGCGTGAAAGGTGACCGGCGCTTTCAGTTCGAGAGCGAGCTTCTCCAGCCCAAGCCTCTGAGTGCCGTGACCCACCATGTGCAGATGCATCGAGTCGCCCACCAGCGCACTGGCCCGGATGGCCACGTCCAGCCTTTGGCTCTCGCCGTGGTTGCCCAGGTACAGAGCTTCAAAGACGGGCCGTTCCAGGTCCGGGGCACCGAGGACGGGGATGGCGTCCAGATGCAGACCGTTACTCACGGTCGCCACGTTGCGGACGCCGCGCGAACGCAGAGTCTCCGCGAATCCCTCAGTCACCGTAACCACGAGGTCTGCTCGATGCTGCACGAAGTCCACCGCTCGCTCCGCGAGACTCTTCACGCTCCCCTGGACCAACCGGGCGTCACGGGCCAGGTCCGGCCACGCGTCCCGCATCTCAACGATCAGTGGGACGCCCCGCAGCTTGGCCACGGCGTAGCCGGCGGCGAGCGTCGGAAGACTAGGTGCAGTGACAATGACGACGTCGGGTTTGCGGACAAAGAGGCCGGCAGGAATGGACAGAGCTGCGGAAAAGCATTGATCCAGAAAGCGCGCCGCACGGGAGTTGCCGTGCCGCAAATAAGGCACGCGGAGTATATTTTCGGCGAACTGGCCCTTTTGCAGCCGGAAGGGCCTGCCAGCCATCCGGCGCGGGAGGGCCCTCCGGCCGAAAGGGTAGTGCGCCACGGGAGTCACGACATCGATTTCCCAGCCCGACCGAGTAAATTCCTTGATCATGGCGATCCACCGGCGTTGCGGAGGGCTGTGCTCCGGCCAATAGGAGTGCGTCAACAGGGTGATCCGCAAACCGTTTGGCCTCGGTTGGCTAGCACTAGCTCCACCAACTACTTCATCGTGAACCAAGATCAGTTACTTTCCTGCCTTGGCGGCGAATCCGCGGCTCTTGCCACCAAGAAACTTCAAGTAGGCAAGGCCGAGGCCAAGCAGGATTAGGACGGTGATGACCTGCACTGCGAGAGGGCTGCCCGTCACGGTGGCCACTGCAGCCTGGATTTCCGCGGTTACGGCAACAGGAGAATCTGCAGCAGGCACGACCGCCGCAGGCGCTGTGGAGGCCGCCGTCTCCGGGGCCGGGGACGAAGAAGGAGACGACGTGGACCCGGCGCCGGCTGGAGCCGATTCTTCATTGACCGGTTCGGCCGGAGCGGGCCGGATGGACTGCCCGGGCAAGGGCTGCGCCACAAACTCGGCACGTGGAGCCACTGAAGCCGGGGCCGGGGCCGGGACAGGACCGGCGGGCTGCTCTGAAACTGGCGCGGGCGTGATCACAGGGGGCGTCGTGTCCTTCAGCGTCGGGGTGGGCTCGGCCGGTTGCTCAGGCGCTGGCTCGACGGGCGGCTCAACCGGCGCCGGGTCACTCGGAGGCTCAGCCGGGGCTGGGGGTACGGGCGCAGGAGTCACCGTAGTCAGCAAAGGGTCCGGAAGGACAAAATCATCAGCGTGTGCCGCGGGGACCGCTGCGCTTACGCATAGTGCAAGCAGGACTGCACCCAACACTGCGCGTGCTGTACTTATTTTCCGGCTGCACGACATCATCGACAGGTCCCCCCAATGTGCGAGATTGAAACAAATGTGCGCGGTTCTGGCCATAACTAACGTCATTGTCGGCAGCGCTCCAGCCTTGCACGGTCCGGCCAAGTCTACTCGAAGGCGGGCCTCCGGATGGTAAAGGGGGCATTTCCCGGGTTACGGGCCTGGCGGAATGTGCTGTTCGGCAGGGATAGGCTTAAACCATGCAGTGTCTACGCTTCCTGGCTTCCGCACGTCCGTTCCGCCTGCTGGCCACGGCGGCAGCCGCGGCGATACTGCTGAGCGCCTGCTCCCCGGTTGTCGACGTCGCACCCGCCAAAGACGCTGCGAACGCCGCCTGCGCCCCCATGATGGTGGCACTGCCGGATGCGATCGGCGAGGCCAAACTGCGGAAGACCAACAGCCAGGGAACCGCAGCCTGGGGCGACCCGTCCCTGGTCATCCTGCGCTGCGGGGTCAATGTTCCGGGGCCGACGACGGACAGCTGCGTCAGCGTCAACGGCGTTGACTGGGTCATCAAGGAGGGTGACCCGGTGTGGACACTGACCACGTACGGGCGCGAGCCCGCCACTGAGATCCTGATGGACCCGGACAAGATCAGTTCCGCCACTGTGCTCGCAGACCTCGCCGCCGCCGCCGCGAAGGTACCGGCGGCGCGGAAGTGCGTAGGCCAGGCGGACCTGCAGAACCTGCCGCCGAGCCAGTAGGGCCTTTAGCAGTGCGTAGGCCAGGCGGACATGCAGAACCTGCCGCCAAGCCAGTAGGGCCCTACCGCAGGCCGGTCTTGCGGTGCAGCGCCAGGTAGATCAGTTCGTCGATCAGCTCCGCGTAGCCCAGGCCGGAGGCTTTCCACATCTGCGGGTACATGCTCTTTGGCGTGAACCCGGGCATGGTGTTGATCTCGTTGATGATGAGCTCATTCTCGGGGGTGTAGAAGAAGTCGACCCGACTCAGGCCCTCGGCTCCGACGGCGTCGAAGGCGACGGCGGCCAGCTCGCGGACCCGGGCGATGGCTTCGTCGGGGAGATCGGCGGGGCAGCTGAGCGCCGCGGCGTCGTCCACGTACTTGGCGTTGAAGTCGTAGAACTCGTGCCCGCCGCCTGCCACGGAAATCTCTCCGGGCATGGACGTCCGGGGAGCGTCGGTCCCCCGGCCTTCCAGAACGGCGCATTCGATTTCGCGGCCCGTGATGCCCGCCTCGATGACAAGTTTCGGATCGTGTTCGCGGGCTGCCTCGATCGCGGCGTCCAGGCCTTCGAGCGAGTCCACCTTGGAAATACCCATGGAGGACCCCGCCCGGGCGGGCTTGACGAAGACCGGGAAGCCGAGCTGGTCCACGCGCTTGCGGACGGTCTCGGGGTCGTTGCGCCACTGCCGGTCTGTCACGGCGATGTAAGGGCCCACGCGGAGCCCGGCGGACTCAAAGACCACCTTCATGAAGTGCTTGTCCATGCCCACGGCCGACGCCAGCACACCGGCGCCCACGTATCGGGTGTCGGAAAGTTCCAGGAAGCCCTGGACGGTGCCGTCCTCGCCGAACGGACCATGGAGCAGCGGGAACACCACGTCCACGGCGCCCAGTTCCTGCGGGATCTCGTTCGGGGAGGCCACGATCAGCTGGTGTTCGCCGCCGATTTCGGTCAGCGCCACGGTCCGGGCAGAGGACGCCACCTCGGGCAGGGATGAGGCGGAGAGCGACCAGTCATGGGTGTCCCCGGAGGCCAGCACCCACTGGCCGGTTTTGGCGATCCCGATCGGGATGACCTCGTACTTGGTCTGGTCGATGGCGCCGAGGACCCCGGCAGCGGTCACGCAGCTCACCGCGTGTTCGCTGGAGCGGCCGCCGAACAGCACCGCCACCCGGGGCCGTGCCTGGGCGGTTGGACCCGTTGTGCTCACGTTTTCTTCAGACACGCTTAGTTATCGCCTTCAGGTTTCAGGTCCCGGGACAGCAGGAGCGGCCCCAGTTGGTCGACAGACAGTTTTCCTGCCAGCACGGCTACGACCGCCGCGGTAATGGGCATCTCGACGCCGAGCTTGCCGGCCAGCTCCTGAACGGCCTGGGCGGATTTGATCCCCTCGGCCGTCTGCGTCATTTCGGCCGCGACCTCGTCCAGGGTCAGCCCTTTGCCCAGCAGCCGTCCGGCCGTGTGGTTCCGGGACAGCGGTGAGGAACAGGTCGCCACGAGATCGCCGAGCCCGGCGAGCCCGGCCATCGTCTGCGCCTCGCCGCCCAGGGCGAGGGAGAGCCGGGAGGTCTCCGCGAGGCCGCGGGTGATGACCGAGGCCTTGGTGTTGTCACCCATCTGCTTGCCTTCGCAGATGCCGACGGCCAGGGCAATGATGTTCTTGACGATCCCGCCGATTTCGACGCCGACAACGTCGCCCGTGGTGTACGGGCGGAAGTACGGGGCGGTGCAGCTGCGGGCGATCCAGCCGGCCGCAACCGCGTCGGAGCAGGCCACGACGGAGGCGGTGGGTTCCTCCCGGGCGATCTCCATCGCCAGGTTGGGTCCGGACACCACCGCGATCCGGTTGGCCGGAATGCCGAGCTCCTCGGAGATCACTTCGCTCATCCGTGCGTCGGAGTGCAGTTCGAGTCCCTTCATCAGGGAAACCACCAGGGCGCCGGGCGCCAGGAGGTTCTTCCACTGTCGCAGTTGCGGCCGCAGGGTCTGGGCCGGAACGGCCAGGATCACCAGCTCGGCGCCGGCGAGGACCTCAGCGACGTCCGCGGAAGCGGTGATGCTGGGCGGAAGGGCAATATCTTTGAGGTATTGCTCGTTCCGGTGCTTCAGGTTGATCTGGTCGACTACTTCACTGCGACGGCCCCAGAGCCGGATGTCGCGTTCGACGCCGGAAGCAGTGGCAGCGTCAGCGAGGATCTTCGCAAACGTGGTCCCCCAGGAGCCGGCGCCAAGTACGGCAACTCTCGTGGCCGACAGTCCTCGCGTTTGATCGGATGTCATGCGTCGCTATCCCCGGGTTTCTCTTCTGGTGTCGCAGAACCGCCAGTTTTTCCGCCTTGCTCAACGAAGCGGCCGTGGGTGGACTGGTTGTGGGCCGAAGGGTCCCAGCGGACCAGCGGAGGCTGTCCGCCGCGGAGGGTGGCCAGGAGTTCGGTGATGGCCGCCATGATCACGTTGGTGGCCTCGGTCAGGGTGGCCTTGTCCAGTGGCCGCCCGGCGAAGGCGCTGAGGTCCACTGGATCGCCGACCACCAGGCGCGAGGTCTTCCGCGGAAAGAGGTGGAGCCGTTTGGCATAGCGCGGCAAGACCTCGTGCGCGCCCCAGTGGGCCATCGGCACCACGGGGATTCCACTTTCGAGCGCCATCCGCGCGGCACCGGTGTGGCCTTTCATCGGCCACAGCTCGGGGTCCCTGGTGAGAGTGCCCTCGGGGTAGATGATGATGGCTCCGCCCTCGTCCACCACTTCCTTGGCGATCTGCAGCGAGCGGTTGGCGCCCGCCGTCGAGCGTTCCACCGGGATCTGTTTGGTGGCGCGCAGCACGAATCCCAGCACGGGCACCTTGAAGAGTCCGGCCTTGGCGAGGAAACGCGGCATCCGCTGCTGGTTGTAGAGCATGTGCGCCACCACCAGGGGATCTATTTCGGTGCAGTGATTGGGTGCTGCGATGAAGCCGCCGGCGGGCAGCTTCTCCAGCCCGATCCATTCCTTCCGCATCAGAAGGTTCATGACCGGACGGACAATCCCGGCCACAACAACAAAGGTGATGTGGCTCTTGGCCGATTCCTTCACGTGGTACCCGCTACTCGGACGAGGTGATGTCGAAGTCGGCGCCCAGGCCCGCGAGCTTCTCGGTGAAGCGCTCGTAGCCGCGGTTGATGATGTCGATGCCGGTGACCCGGGAGGTGCCGTTGGCAGCCAGCGCCGCGATCAGGTGGCTGAATCCGCCACGCAGATCGGGCACGTCGATGTCGGTGCCGGTCAACTGGGTGGGCCCGGAAATTACGGCGGAATGCAGAAAGTTGCGCTGGCCGAACCGGCAGGGGACACTGCCGAGGCATTCGCGGTGGACCTGGATGTTGGCGCCCATCCGGATCAGCGCCTCAGTGAACCCGAAGCGGTTCTCATACACGGTTTCGTGGACGATCGACACGCCCTCGGCCTGCGTCAGGGCAACGATGAGCGGCTGCTGCCAGTCCGTCATGAAGCCGGGGTGCACGTCCGTTTCGAGGACCAGCGGGTTGAGCTTGCCGCCCTTGTGATAGAAGCGGATGCCGTCGTCGCCGATGTCCATCCCGCCGCCAACCTTGCGGTAGGTATTGAGGAAGGTCATCATGTCGCGCTGGGTGGCGCCCTCGACGAAGATGTCGCCGCGCGTCACCAGCGCCGCGGACGCCCACGACGCCGACTCGTTGCGGTCCGAGAGGGCGCGGTGGTTGTAGCCGCCGAGGTCCGGGACACCCTCGATCCGGATGGTGCGGTCCGTCTGGACACTGATGATCGCACCCATTTTCTGCAGCACCGCGATGAGGTCGACAATCTCCGGCTCGGTGGCGGCGCCGGCGAGCTCGGTGATTCCTTCGGCCCTCGTGGCACTCAGCAGCACCTGCTCGGTGGCGCCGACGGAGGGATACGGAAGGGATATCTTGGCGCCCTTGAGGCCGCCGGGCGCGGAGATGTGGATGCCGCCGGGCCGCTTTTCCACCACGGCGCCGAACTGCCGCAGCACGTCCAGGTGGTAGTCGATCGGGCGGTCACCGATCTTGCAGCCGCCCAGGTCCGGGATGAAGGCCTCGCCGATCGCGTGGATCAACGGACCGCAGAGCAGGATCGGGATGCGGGAGTCGCCGGCGTGCGCGTCGATCGCCGTATGGGAGGCCGTCTTCGCGTTGGTCGGGTCGAGCGTCAGATCCCCGGTGACGGGGTCCTTTTCGACGGTGACGCCGTGGAGCTGGAGCAGGCTGGTGACAACCTCGACGTCCTTGATTTCGGGGACGTTGCGCAGCACGGATGGCTCGTTGCCCAGCAGGGCGGCCACCATGGCCTTCGGGACCAGATTTTTGGCCCCCCGCACGGTGACGCGGCCAGTCAGCGGGACGCCTCCGCGGATTGTCAGAACACTACTCATATACCGGTTTCCTTACGACTACTCGCCCCCAAATCCTTACAAAGGCACCTGCTAAGCATAGGAGCTTGCGTTACCGATCTGAAATACGGGGCGCGCCGGGTCGTCGCCGCCGCCGCCGTGGCCACCGTCGAAAACAAAGCAACGCGGGGTCACTTACCGCCGGTCCCGGCGGGCGGGATGGGCCGGAAGTGACCCCGCGTTGCAGTGAAGGTGCGGTGGAGCGGGACGGTCAGGACAGCTTGGCCGGCAGGGTCTTGGGCATAAACGCCGGCCGGGTGGCCTCGAAGGCGGTGATGTCTTCCTCGTGCTTGAGGGTCAGGCCAATGTCGTCCAGACCCTCAAGCAGGCGCCAGCGGGTGTAGTCGTCGATCTCGAAGGGCGCCACGATGTTGCCGCACTGGGCCGTCTTGGAGAGGAGGTCCACGGTGACCGCGGTGCCCGGGGAGTTCTCCAGTTCCTTCCAGATGAGTTCGATGTCATCCTGGGCCAGTTCCGCGGCGAGCAGGCCCTGTTTGCCGGAGTTTCCCCGGAAGATGTCGGCGAAGCGTGAGGACAGCACGGTTTTGAAGCCGTAGTCCTTGAGCGCCCAGACGGCGTGCTCGCGGGAGGACCCGGTGCCGAAGTCAGGGCCGGCCACCAGGACGGAGCCCGCGTTGAACGGCTCCCGGTTCAGGATGAATGCCGGGTCCTTGCGCCAGGCCGCAAAGAGCGCGTCCTCGAAACCGGTGCGCGTGATGCGCTTGAGGTAAACGGCCGGGATGATCTGGTCCGTGTCGACGTTGCTTTGGCGCAGCGGGACGCCGATGCCGGTGTGGGTGGTGAACTTTTCCATGGTGATCTCCTAGGCGGCGTCGGTGCGGATGGCGGCGGACTCGGGAGCGGAGTCCAGGTCCGACGGCGAGCTCAGGGTGCCGCGTACCGCCGTCGCCGCCGCCACCACCGGGGAGACCAGGTGGGTGCGCCCGCCCTTGCCCTGGCGGCCTTCAAAGTTGCGGTTCGAGGTGGACGCGCAGCGCTCCCCCGGTTCCAGCTGGTCCGGGTTCATGCCCAGGCACATGGAGCAGCCGGCGAAACGCCATTCGGCGCCGAAGTCCTTGAAGACCTTGTCCAGGCCCTCGGCCTCGGCCTCGAGGCGGACCCGGGCGGAGCCGGGAACCACCAGCATCCGGATGTTGGGGTCCTTGGTCCGGCCGCGGATGATGTCCGCGGCGGCGCGGAGGTCCTCCATCCGGGAGTTCGTGCAGGAGCCCAGGAAGACCGTGTCCACCCGGATGTCCTTCATCGGGGTGCCGGCTTCCAGGCCCATGTACTGCAGCGCGCGTTCCGCCGCGGCCTTGGCGTTCTCGTCGCCGAAGTCCTCGGGTGAGGGCACCCTGGCGGACAGGGACACACCCTGGCCGGGGTTGGTCCCCCAGGTCACGAAAGGTTCCAGGGTGTCGGCGTCGAGGTCCACCTGGACGTCGAACGTCGCGTCGTCCTCGGTGCGCAGGGTGTTCCAGTGCTCGACGGCGGCGTCCCAGTCGGCGCCCTGCGGCGCGTGCGGGCGGCCGAACATGTAGTCGTAGGTGGTCTGGTCCGGGGCGACGAGTCCGGCGCGGGCGCCGGCTTCGATGGACATGTTGCAGATGGTCATCCGGGCTTCCATGGACAGCGCCCGGATCGCGGAGCCGCGGTACTCCAGCACGTAGCCCTGGCCTCCGCCGGTGCCGATCTTGGCGATCACGGCCAGGATGATGTCCTTGGCGGAAACGCCGGGGCGCAGGGTGCCCTCGACGTTGATGGCCATGGTCTTGAAGGGCTTCAGGGACAGCGTCTGGGTGGCCATGACGTGCTCCACCTCGGAGGTGCCGATTCCCATCGCCAGGGCGCCGAACGCGCCGTGGGTGGAGGTGTGCGAGTCGCCGCAGACCACGGTCATGCCGGGCTGGGTGAGGCCCAGCTGCGGGCCCACGACGTGGACGATCCCCTGCTCGGCGTCGCCGAGCGAATGCAGGCGGACGCCGAATTCCTGGCAGTTGTTGCGCAGGGTCTGGATCTGCGTGCGGCTGGTGAGATCGGCAATAGGCTTGTCGATGTCCAATGTGGGAGTGTTGTGGTCCTCGGTGGCAATAGTGAGGTCCGGCCGGCGCAGCGGGCGCCCGGCCAACCGGAGGCCCTCAAAGGCCTGCGGCGAGGTCACCTCGTGCACGAGGTGGAGGTCGATGAAAAGAAGGTCGGGCTGGGCGTTGGCTCCTTCGCCGTCGCCTTTGCGCACCACGTGCGCGTCCCAGACTTTCTCGGCCAGTGTCTTTGCCACGGCCTGCTCCCTTCACTGCGGTGTCCGTACATGCCGGCTTGTTCTCTCCACTGAATCAGCACTCCCGCGCAATGCGCCAGCGAGTTGACTTGCATCTCAGATAATGAGACGGCAATATCATTACATGGACAATTCTAGTGGAGTCGGTGTCATCGATAAAGCGGCCCATGTGCTTGACGCACTTGAGGCTGGCCCTACCACCCTGGCGCAGCTTGTCGCGGCCACCGGACTGGCGAGGCCGACCGTGCACCGGCTGGCGCTGGCGCTGGTCCACCACCGGCTGGTCAGCCGCGACATCCAGGGCCGCTTTGTCCTGGGCAGCCGCCTCGTGGAACTCGCCTCCGCGGCCGGCGAGGACCGCCTGATCGCCTCGGCCGGGCCGGTCCTGATGCAGCTGCGGGACGCCACGGGCGAAAGCGCCCAGATCTTCCGCCGGCAGGGTGACTGGCGCGTCTGTGTGGCCTCCGCCGAGCGGCCCATCGGGCTGCGCGACACCATTCCGGTCGGCACCCAGTTGTCCATGAAGGCCGGCTCCGCCGCGCAGGTGCTGCTCGCCTGGGAGGACCACGACCGGCTCCTGGAAGGCCTGCAGGCCGCCCGCTTCACCCCCACAGTCCTCGCCGGGGTCCGGCGCCGGGGCTGGGGCCAGAGCCTGGGCGAACGCGAGCCGGGGGTCGCCTCCGTGTCGGCGCCGGTGCGCGGTCCGTCCGGCCGTGTCATCGCCGCGGTGTCGATCTCCGGGCCGATTGAACGCCTGACCCGCCAGCCCGGCCGGCTGCACGCCGAGGTGGTCTGCAACGCTGCCCGGGTGCTGACCGAGGCGCTGCGCAAGACCAGCGACTAGCGGCATATGCTGTCCGCATGAACAGCTATGCGGTCTTTCTGCGCGGGGTTAACGTTGCCGGCATCACGATCAGGATGACCGATCTCAAAGCAGCCCTGAAGTCCCGTCCGTTTTCCGACGTGAAGACGCTCCTCGCCAGTGGAAATGTTGTGCTGACCAGCGAGCTGTCCCCCTCCGGCGTAAAGAAGGAATTCGAGGCCTGCCTCCGGGAGTCCTTCGGCTATGACGCGTGGGTGGTGGTTTTGACGGCTGACCGCGTTTCAGAACTGGTCTCCGCGTGCCCCTACCCGGCAGACGACGCCGCCACCCACACCTATCTCACCCTCGCGTCGAACCCTGACGCGCTCACGCAGCTCTTCGAAGCCGGGAGTGCCCAGGCCGGGACGGACCTGACGAGGTTGGGGCCCGAGGCTCTGGCCTGGCTGGCGCCCGCCGGGGGCACGCTGGACAGCCCGTTCAGCAAACTTGCCTCGAAGCCCCGGTACAAGGCGTCGACCACGACGAGGAACCTGCGCACCATGATCAAAGTCCGCGGCGCCGCAAAACTCAGTCGGACTAACCCCTTGGTTTAGCGAACGCCGCGCGGTGACCTAAAGTCGACAAGACGACGTTGAACAAATCACTATGAAGGGACACGGCTTGGAGGCCACCAACTATCCTGCCTGGAAGCAGCCGGTTCACAACTGGGAAAGTGTCGGGATGTTCTGTGAACAGGGCGGATGGGAAGACGGCATCCATATCATAGGACTTTCCAACGGAAACCACTTAGATGTCTTGTTGCAATCCGATCCGCTGACTCGCAGCACAAAAGATTGCGCTGCCGTGTTCTTCTCAGGAGCGCTGACGAACCGCGCAGGAAAACTTGGGCCGTACTTTTCGGGAGCCCGAGTGGCACAGGCTCTGGACATTCCTTTCGTTGCCTTCTCAGACCCTGCCCTCAACCTTAATGGAGGCTTGCCCCTAGGGTGGTACGCGGGAAGTCAAGAGGATCAACTCCAGGACTCAATTACCGAGATTTTGGAACGTTTCTCCGAGACCAGCGGGCGGCCCCTTCTCCTTATTGGCGGCTCGGGCGGAGGGTTCGCATCGTTGATGTTCGCCGACAGAGTAGGCGCCCGGGCCTCGGCATTTGTTTGGAACCCCCAAACTTCCATCCTCGACTATGAGCCGACCGCAGTGATGAAGTATCTGGACACGGCAATACCGAATCACGGATTAGTTGACTCACAGGCACTTTGGAAGCAAGAAGCTAATACTGCCTTGAGTCAAGGTTTCATTGAACAAAAACTTCACCAGTCAAAGGCCGGCCGTGTATTTTATCTCCAGAACGCAACGGACTGGCATGTCACTAAACATCTCTTACCTTATATGTCTGATAATGACTATATTCTTCGGGGAAATGGTTTTTATTCTAATGCCAAAAATCATGCTGTAGTTATATCTGAGTATGGAGAAGGACATGCCGCGCCTCCCACCGAAGTAATTCACACCGTCATTCGAAGTATGTTGAAGCCGGGCCGCAGCACACGGTCAATATACAATGAACTGATCACCGAAGGAAAACTGCCAAAGAATTACTACGCTCTTCCCCGCGACATGCGCGAAGAGTGGTCCAATTCCATGGAGCCCATGTTTGGTATAAAGATTTCGGAGTCAACCGGAGAAGTCAAACTATCCATTGATTGGAAACGCTACAGACCAGGGACTGGCGGCGTCACAGCGACACTCCGCACTTACAATACGTCTATCCGGATACAACAGTCGGGGCCACTCCGCGATCCCCATCTGAGTGTTTCCCAAAGTGATGTCACTAGGGCAGAAGCGGAGTTTGCGGACGGCTTTGGAAACCGGCTAGGCACCGTATCCGCGCCCATTACATGCGATGACAAATCGAAATCGAGCGGGCTTGTATTCGATGCAAGCCCGTCGGGAGTCTCCGCGGATGACACTGGAGCAAAAAGCGCGACCAATGAGCCCGTTAGGATTTTCATCTACGGAAGCTGCGTCTCGCGGGACGCCTTCGAAGCGCCAGGGGCACCCTGTCTCGCGGACTATCGGGCCAGAAGCGGGCTCGGTAGTGCATTCGGCGCCGATACTGGACTCGTGACGGAAATCGACTTAGCGCAGAACCCCAGTGCATTCCAGCGCCGGATGGTGGCCAGCGACTTGGCTAAAGATCTTGGTGAATTATTATTGACTACATATTTTGATTACCTTCTAGTCGATTTCATCGACGAAAGACTCCAACTCATTAGATCATCAAAAGGGTACGATACCTACTCCCCTGAATTGAGTCGTGCGGGTTTTGATGCGAAGGTTCATGAACTTGTACCGAGCGGATCCGAAGAATACTTTTCGTCGTTTGAAGCCGGATGGAAAAAGCTGCTCACCGTGGTTCCCGCGGAGAAGATTATTCTGAATAAAGTCTTCTGGGCGACTTCAGACGAGTCGCAGCAGGATATCGGTGATATAGCGTTGGCTAATAAAAATAATGAAATTCTGACCAGGTTGTATTCTTATGTACTGAAAGATTCACGTATTCGCTATATTGACTATGACAAAGGCGACATACGAGCAAAATCTGGGCATAAGTGGGGACTGTCTCCTTTTCATTTTGTGGATAGCTTCTACCAAAAAACCCTAGTGGCTCTCAATACGTTGCCATGAAGAATTCAATTAATTGATACCAACAAATTCTTACAACTTATAGACAAGGCACCGCTTGTGGCAGATAATATAAAGAAACCGGGACCTCATGGTCAGCGGCCGGCCAGGCATGCTAACACCGACATAGCTTTTGCCTTGCAGGGCGGATCTTTCAAGCTCTACAGATACGACCCTGTCCCATATGAGTTTCCTGTTGATTGGGAGGCAAATCCATTTGATAATACGTGGAAATGGGCACTCCATAGCTTCCAATTTCTTTATGACGCAGTACATGTAGGCGAGCTCAAGAATGACCCCTCCTTCCAGCAACTAAGCGTCAAGCTGCTGCAAGATTGGTGGCGAGTCGAAACAGAAAACGGGCACAGTACCTACAACTGGAAAGGGCACACCACGGCTCTCCGCGCCCAGGTGATCGCCTACCTGCACCCACTTTGCTCCGACGATTGGTACGTCGACATGATGGTTCGACATGGCGAGGAATTGGCCCGTGCAGACCGCTATGAGGCGCGACACAACCATGGGCTAGACCAAGACCTTGGCCTTCTGGCCATAGGCGGAGTCCTCGGGGTGGATGAATGGATCGAGCTAGCCAAAGTCCGTTCCGGACAAAGTGCCTCAGCGATGGTAGACAGTCAAGGTGTCTCCAGCGAACAAGCTGTGGGCTACACCTACTACGTGTACGCCCTGCTGGGAAAGATCTCCGACGCCTTGGTGCTTTGTGGGCACGCGATTCCAACCTCTATTCTCAACCGTAAAGCGGTTCCAACGTTTCTCGCGCACGCAACTCAACCCAACGGCGAATATGTTGTGTTGGGGGACACCCCAACTTGCAAAGCCTATGAGCTCGCTGGCACTGATGCTGAGTACCCCTCCACACAGGGACGTAGCGGTTCGCTACCTCAAGACGACGTACGGATGTTTGACAATGGCTGGATCTTTGGTCGAAGTGGTTGGGGAACGCAGAGAGATTTTGAGGATGAGAGTTTCTACTCTCTCCGGTTCGGTCCAGGAGCTTCTGTACATGGTCATGCTGATGGAACCTCGCTTACCTTTTTCTCGCAACGCCAACCGCTAATCACTGAAGCAGGGTTCGGTGGATACGGTGATCTTGAGTTCTATCACTATGAAAGGTCGGACGTAGCCCACAACACAGTGGCCGTTGAGGGCTATGGTTCATATCTAACCGACCGGCCAACGCTTCTGACGTCTCATACGACGGCCCCTCAATGGGCCAGACACCAACTTGTCGGTTGGCCTTATGTCGGCATAAAAAGGGAACGCACTGTCGTTTTCCTTAAGGAACTGGATGCTCTAGTTGTTCGTGACCGTCTTTGGGCAGCGAACGTCACGCAGTTTCGCCAGCGATGGCATCTGGCACGTGATATGGAGGTACTACAGGAGGCCCCACAACGGCTTTCGGCTAAGCTCCATGACGTCACTCTCAGCATCACTCAACTGCTTCCTGTTGATTCAGTTCAGACCCAGCGCGGGCTGAAGAATCCATTGTCCGGATGGGTTGCCACCAGTCAGGGCACACGAAAGCCAACATCAGTCGCTAACTTCATTTCACATGGAAAAGGCACGGACTTCGTTACGCTCATCTCAGCCAACCCGAATGTCGACGTTAAGGCCACCGATCAAGGCTCGAGTTGGCGTTTCACCCACACAGGAACTTCCACATATCTGATTTCTCTCGACGCGATATCCGGGCTTCAGGTAGTATCTTCCTAGGGATCTCATTGCGGCCTCTGGGCAATTCATTTCGCTGATGCGTTCCGGGCTGTCATCCCAAGGAGGCTCATACATCAATTCATCTGGGGTAATGACGTTGAATCCTTGGCGGGTCCCCAACTAGGCTCGGGACGATTTAGCCGGCTCTCCGTGGTTCGCGGTGAATTCGGGTTCGTGTCTTTAGACATGAGCCTTGACCGGGCCGGTGCCCTGACGCTGCCACCGCCATCTTCAATCTGCCCGATTATCGGGCTAGTACCTCTTAAGTACGCCCTGTTGAGGTGGGTGGTCGTCGTTTACGGGCTCTTCAAGGTTCGTGGGGAAATGGATTCCCGGATGAGTGTCATGCCGCCGTCCGGGCGGCACTTCTCAAGAGAATAACTGATTTGTAG